>NZ_JCAKRX010000009.1:0-210089 GCF_059515225.1 Stenotrophomonas sp. CS3K5 | reverse complement strand
CGGTGAGCATCCGTTCATGGCTGGAGAGTTCAAGCCCGCAGGCATCGTCGCGTTGCCGAGGCAGCTTGCGCCGCGCTTGAAGTATCGCGGGAAGCTTCGGGTGGTGGATGCGCAGCAGCGGGCGCGGCCCGGTACGTACTACAGGATTGTCACCGCTGCTGGCGAGGTGTTGGCCCAGGGCGTTACCGATGACAGTGGGCGCAGCATCACGGTGGGAACTGAATCCGGCGACGCGCTTACGGCCTACATCGGCAATGGAGGCTGGACCATCGAAACATTGATCGATGGACAGGGTGACGCATGCGACTGCTGAGTCTTGATATCGGGAAATATCCAGGAGAAACCACCCGTGCACGCATCCTCTGATGCCTGTTCAACAGGCTCGACGCAGCTTCACTTTGCGACCAGTTTCGGCGAACCGCTGGACAGAGTCACATACCGACTGAGAGACGGTCGAGGGAATACCTATGTTGGCATCACCTCAACGGATGGCCGGGGTGTCAGGCTGTCTTCCCACCACGACGGCGGCCCGGTGGAGCATGAAGGAACCTGGCGGCTGTCCGGCTCTGGCCATGTGCAGATCGATATACGTCGCGACGATGACTCCTGGAAGCACATCGGAAGCTTCTGCCATCACGCTCACCAGCGCAGCAACGTAGTGATCACGACCAACGCTACCGCCTTCCCCTTCCAGGTGGAAATCGCATGACATCCGCAAAGCGGAGGAAGAACTGATGCGGCATCGGAACCAGCCACCCGCCGCGGCCATCGTGGTCCGCGATCGCGACAACGTGGCCATGAACGTCTACCACGTTCCAGTCATGCACCATGTCGAGATCACCTTCATGATGAGAGGCGGGAATGACGGGAAGACTACTCAGCTGACCAAGGGGCTGCCCTACGTCGTAGTACATGCTCGACCGGAGGACCCCAGCCACTGGCGTGTCCTGGAGCGCCCAAGGAACACTTCAGGGAAGACGTCCTCGGAGGGAAAAGCACATGTGCTCCTCCAGGGTGCGGGGAAGTACAGAATCTACATCAACGAGCCCACAGAACAGTTTCTTCCGCGCAGCACTTTTTCGATACAGCAGCATGCACTTGCCGACGGTCGAAGTAGCGGTCGTGACGTGCAGCCACTGGTCGAGCTGGATGTCGTCGAAGCAGCCGACCTGAGCCTGTCTGTCCGCACCACCCACCCCAATGGTCTGCTGCGCACTCGTGGCGTGGCAGCTGACTCCATCGCAGCGGACGGCGCCGTCCTACAGTTGACGAACCATCAAGAGGCCAATGGTAAGAAGATCAAACCCTTGGATCTTGGGCGGCACCTTATCTCCTTCCAGGCGTGGGCTGATGCCTCTCGCACCTATGGCAGTGAGCACCCTCTCATCGAGGCCAGCGACTATCGCGAACAACTACGCATCATCTATGGCGAGCGATTGACGATGAACAGCGCACACGACGCTCACTTGCATGACCGGATATTTGAGCATGGCGACAAACGGATTGAGTTCAACCACCAGTCAACCACCGGCGGACGCGGGCGACTCTCCTTCCGCGAAGATAACGGCCATGCAGGAAACCGCATGACTGCAGATGAGAGCCTACGCAGGACACATCCAGCAGCCATGGAGTTCCTCTTGAGGATGATGCATGACCTGGACATCTCGTACATTCGATCTACCGGTGCGTGGCGCCCGCACTTCGGCTCCGTTCTGCATCGCTATGCTTCTGCACTGGATATTACCGAAGCAACGTCCACAATTGTGTCGAACGACGAGCAACGGCATGACGTAACGATCCAGTTTCATCGAACCAACTCGCCCAACTCGCATCCATTGCAGATGGCGGCGACAGAAACGCCAGCTCGGGTACGCATGCGAGAGCTCTCATGCAGACTGCATTCCTACCTGGCGCAGGGTCAAGCAAATGGAGAACTGGGCTGGCTGGGAGGTCCATGGGAACTGAGCTACGCGAAGCTGGGGATCCATGACGCTGAGAATCCAAACAAGGTTTCGATAAGAACAGATGCCACCCACATTCATCACATACACATCAGTCTGGGCGACAAACAGCCATGACGGAATTCCTCATACCCGTACTGATGATATCGCAGGTAATTGCTGCGGTATCAGCACCCATTGAGGGCAGGCTCTGCCCCGCCCCGTCAGTCACCTTGAATTCCACAGAGGGACGCGTCTACATCTGTCAACCGCGCAATGGGACGATTGTTCCGGTAGACGTAACCCCGCCCGATGACGAGGCACACTGGCGACTCGGCTTCGGACTTTCAGCCAAACGTCCCAACGGCTCCGGGTCCTACCATCCCGTACAGGATTGGCCTTTCCGCTCGCTGTATGCAACGCAGACGCTTCTTCTGAACAGCAATGAGTACTTTTACATCTTCGATCGCAATGGGCGAATCACTGAATCCAGCGAAGCCGACGCCATTGGTCAGCGCATGATGGAGATCCGGATCTCCGACCTTCGAATCTGGCCCACTGCGAATGTCTACTACCGCCTTCCGGATTCAGATGAAAGGGGCGATCACCTGATCAGGGAAACCGGAGACACGTCAATCGGCACGATGAAGTATGCCTTAGTGGTCGATGGCAGGATGCTGTGCCCCGCGCTGGATGACAGTGGATATTCCGAGTGGAAGAATGATGATCGCCATCGCTCGACCGGCGGGTTCCACATCAATGGTCATTGCAAGGATGCGAGAAAACAACAAACCTCTCCACTTGAACCTGATCAGGAAACTCAGGTCTTGTACACCTACCCGGGGCTTCCTGACGACCGACAGCCATTTGAGTGGAGCTTCCAGCGCCACGATGAGCCAGAACGCCCTGTTCGCAACAAGCAGGGCGAATGCATCGCGCTCTGCATGCCGTCAGGCAATGTGCTTTAACCAGATGCCAATGAACGCACGATGCAGATCATTCCACTCTGGTGCAGCCAATGAAGCGCCTTTCACCGCTCCCCCTGTTGCTGTTCGCTTCATCCATTCACGCCACGGATGATTCCGGGAAGATGGCGGCACCCTCGTTCGAGTGCCCGCCAGCTCCGGCGACGATCCATGTCGTCGCCGACGGCAGGATGCTGCGCTGCGCGGGACCTGGTCATGACGCATACCGGCACCTTCCTTTCCCTGATGACGCGTCACATTGGCAACATCTGCTCGGCTTGAACGGCTTTTCTGAGCCGGACCTGCTCAGCTACGCCTCCATCCAAGCTTGGCCATTCAGGGCTATCGTTGTTTCCAAGCAACCTGGCGCGCGAGAGGAGGATCGCTATTTCGTGTTTGACCAAATTGGCACTGTGATTGATTCCAATGATGTCAGTGCCATCGGCGAACAGATGATGGAGATTCGATTGTCAGGCGTACTTCTGTGGCCTCGATCGCGCGTCTACTATCGCGTGCCAGCGACTTCTGCGTTGCGCGCGGAGAAGGACTTCGACGTCGACGTGCGTGTTGCTGCTACATCGCAGTACGCAATGGTCATTGAGGGCGGCACACTGTGCCCGACGCTCTACAGCCGTCTATACGACGACTGGCAGCATCCCAGTGCTCCTCAGGATGTTTCAGCCGCCTACATCCACGGACACTGCGCGCAGGCGTTCCCCACGACTTCTGCGTTGATTCCAGATTCGCACGGGCAATGGCTCGCTTACCCGGGGTCTTCGATCGATGGCCTCAACATGATCTGGAGCGTGCAGCGCCATGACTCGCCTGTACGACCGATCATGGGCCGAGATGGAACGTGTCTGGCGCAGTGCGATGCCGACAAGGGCGAACTCCCATCGACTGACCGCTCATGAACATGATCGCGTTCTGTCTTGTTGCAGCGCTTGCGGGCGTCCAGATGGACTTTGATCGACTACCCGGCAGTGCACTCGGCCCCATCAACTGCCCGGAACCACCCGCCACCATGTACACGGCAGAAGGTCGCATCCATGAGTGTCGGCCGGCCACGCGACTACACCTACCCAGGATTAAAGGCCGGCGGCCTCGATCTCCTATGGAGCTTCCAGCGTCATGATGAGCCGGAGCATCCACTCCTCAATCGAAAAGGTGAATGTGTAGCCTTCTGCACGCATCTACCGGCTCCTACCGCTCCACCGGCGCAGACCCGGTGATGTGCCTCTCCAGCGCCTTGGCATCACTACCGGCCAACCCACTCAATTTCATCGATTCAGAGAACGGCCCCTGCACCGTGGCCACCATCAGCACCCGGCCATCCACGCTGATCGCCATGCGCTGACCGACCATGGCCGCCGTGCCATCGTGGAGGCGCTGGTGCGCCTCGGGTCGATAGCGGATCTGCAGCGCCGTCAGGCCGTAGTCATCCTGCACAGAGCGCACATCGGCGATGTCCGCGCTGCTGGCAATCGGCGGCTCGCGCAGCGTCAATGTCTCGTCCTGCCACTGCACGGGCACGCCCTTGCCGGCCGCATCGACCGCGCTCAGGCGCACATCCACCCCGGGAAGTGGCGGGCGGTCCGCCCCCACCCGCGTACCGGGCGGGGCCGCTGGCGTGCAGCCGGCCAGAGCCATCGCCGCGCCCAGCAACACCGGAAGCAGCGCCCTCACCTCAGCTTCCGCAGCTTGAATGCCACCAGCACCTGCAGCAGCCCGTACAACAGGCTGCCGATGCCGATCCACAACGTGGTCACGGCCACACCCGCATACGGGTTGGCGGCGAACAACAGGCCCAGCACCACGGCCAGCGCCCCACTGAGAATCAGCAGCCACTCGCCCTGGATCTGCTTGCGTACGCGGATCGCGAACACGATGCGGTAGATGCCGGCCACCAGCAGCCACGCGGCCAGGAACAACACCAGCACACTGGCGGTGGCCAGCGGATTGATCACCGCCAGGATGCCGAAGCCCAGCGAGGCGATGGCGTACAGGGCCAGCCAGCCACGCGGAGCGCCACTGCCTCCGCTCACCAGCGCGAACAGGCTGATCACGCCTTCGACAATGGCCACCACGCCCAGTGTCCACGCCAGCGCCATCGCCGCCGACAGCGGCCAGCCGACGGCAACAATGCCGAAGCCCAACGCAACCAGGCCGTACAGCAGCAGGATCCACCAGCTGCGCCCAACCGCCGACAACAAGGGAGACAAGGGGGAATTCATGGCCACTCCTTCGATCCGGAATCGGCCTCATCCTAGCCGCTCCACATGAAAGCGGCGATCACGGCACCCGCGCGCAGACCCATACGCGCACCTCGTCGGCGCCCGCCAAGCGCAGCGTCTCGGCAATCTCCATGACCGTGCTGCCGGTGGTCATCACATCGTCCACGACGGTCAACCGTGCAGGCACCGGTCCGCGCACATCGAAGGCATCGAACAGGTTCTCCCGGCGCTGTTCGGCGCTGCGCTCGGACTGCGGTGCGGTATGCCGGCGCCGGCAAAGCCCGTGCCAGACCGGCATCGGCAACAACCGGCACAGTTCCGCGGCCTGGTTGTAGCCACGCTGGCGCAGGCGCCGGTTGTGCAGCGGCACCGGAGCCAGCGGCGGGCACGACCACGGCGGTGCAGCACGCAGCATCAGCTGCACCAGCAGGCGCCCGGCGGCCAGATCCTGGTGGAACTTGAAGCGCACCAGCAACTGATCGACCGGTGGCAGGTACAGCAGGCTGGCATGGGTGGCGGCCTGCGGTGGTGCTTCCTCGCGGCAACTGCCGCAGACGATCAGCGCGGTGTCCGGCAGCGGCAGTGCGCAGCGCAGACAGGCACGGCCGGACCAGGGCAGATCGGCGAGGCAGGCGCGGCAGAGGTCGAGCTCATCGTGGCCCCGGTCACCACAGACCAGGCAGCGCAGTGGCAGTAGCATGCGCAGCACCGCCTGCAGAGGATGTGCTGGGTTGTTGAAGGCCGGCATGCGTTGCAGCGTGATCGCATTGCCGACCCGGGGCCATCAGGGGTCTGCTCGTTGCCCTGTGGGCATAGCCACCGCCCTGCGCTCACCTCACCGTGTCGGCGCCGGTGCCGCATCCACCGGCGTGCGGTAGACCATGTACGGCTTCTGCCGTCGATCCACGCCGCCATGGAACCCCGGCTGCCGATGCAGCTGGTTGGCGGTGAAGTACAGATAGCCATCCGGTCCCATCGACAACGTGTCCGGCCACAGGATGCGCGGATCGCGTACCACCGTCGTCCAGTGCCCCTGTGCGTCACGGGCATGGATGGCGTTGTGCTCGTAATCGCTGGCATACAACCGGCCGTTGGCGTCCATCTCCATGCCATCGGAGGCGCCCTTCTCGCCCAGGTCAACGACCGCAGCAGCCAGCGCCGCTTCGCTCACCTTCGGGTCGCGCAACAGTGCAGTGGGCACGCTGTACAGATGGCGGCTGGACAGTGGCGTGTAGAACAGCGTGCTTCCATCCGGCGAAAGCGCGATGCCATCGGCGGCAACGGTGAACGGTGCCGAGGAACCGTCGGCCTTGCGCAGCCGCATCTGCCGGCCTTCCACGATCGGCACGAACGCGGGATCGGCCGAGGTGGATACATGACCGATCAGACGCTTGGATGCCGCCCCCGTGGCGAGGTCGATGACGATGATGCCGCCGATGCCGCTCAGCGACGAATCGGTCACGTAGGCCACGCCCTCGCGGCCGATACGGAAGTCGAAGCGCACGTCGTTGACGTAGGTACGCGCATCGATGACGTTGGCCGGGAACACCAGGGTCCTGGCCACGGTGTTGGTAGCCAGATCGATCGCCACCAGCTTGGCACCACCGGCCTGCGGCGCGGAGAAACCGGGCGCAGCGGTATCCAGCACCCACAGGTGGCCCCGGCCGTCGGCCACCACACTCTGCACGCTGATGAAGTGGGCCGCCGGATCGGCGCCGTCGTGGCGGTTGATGCGCGCATCGGGATACGGCACCGCGTGGCCATCACGCCACTCCGCCACACTGTAGGGCACCTCGTCGCCCCAGCGCGGGAAGTTCACGAAGATGCGCCCGGTTTCGGACACCGCTACGCTGGTCGGCATCGCGCCTTCGAAGCGCGCGACAGGCTCGAGGGTGCCGATGCTGCGCTCGCTGGGCAGCAGGGGCGTGCCGGCCAATGCCAGCGCAGGTGAACTGACCAGGGCCAGGACGGTGGCCGCCAGGCGGCGGATGCGGCAGTTGAACATGTTCGCTCTCTCCATGCAGGTCCGGGCGGAGCCCCGGCGTGGACGCATGTTCTGCGCCGCGCCCGTCATGGGGTAGACGGTCGAATGGGGAATCAGCTTCACCGCTGGAGTGAAGATATCGAACTGATTTATGGCACTTATCGCAGCAATGATCGTCGTCTATCAGCGCGGCCGCGGTCTGCTTCGCCGCCGTGATTCGCCGACGGCTCGCTGCATCTCCTGCTTCACGACCGGGCAGCGGGCCCCGCATCTGCGGCAGGGTCAACGACCGCCGGCACCATCAGCAACTCCGCCAACCCGCGATAGATCGGCACCCGGCACACCAGACCGGATACGCCGCGCGCAATCAGCACCGTGGCCAGGATCGGCAGCAGCAGATCGCCGCTGTCGGTCAGTTCCAGCGAGATCACCGCCGAGGTCAGCGGTGCCTGGGTGACGCCGGTGAGGTACGCACACATGCCCAGCAGCACGAACGCGCGCGGGTCCACGCCGGGCATCAACACGGCGAGGTTGTGGCCCAGTCCCGCGCCGACCGCCAGCGCCGGCGAGAACAGGCCACCGGGAATACCGGCGACATAGGAGGCCAGATTGGCCAGCAGCTTCATCAGCCCGAACTCGTGGCCAACCAGCGCCTGGCCCTGCACCAGGCTGCGCGCCTGCTCGTAGCCGGTGCCGAACGCCCCTTCGCCGAACACCAGCGCCAGCAGCACCACCACCAGGCCGCAGCCAGCGGCCAGCAGTACCGGATGGCGCTGCCGCAGCTGGCCCAGCCAGCGCGGGCGGCCCGCCGCACTGGCCAGCACTGCACGTGCGAACAGACCGCCCAGCAGGCCCGCCACCACACCACACAGCAGGATCGCCAGCCAGCCCTGGCCCAGCGGCAGGCGCGCGCTCACATGGCCGAAGTACGTGTAGCTGCCGAGCAGGCCCAACGACACCACGCCACCGACGATCACCGCGGTCAGCAAGGTGCCGGAGAAGCGATGCTCGAAGCGGCCACTGAGTTCTTCGATGGCAAACACGATGCCAGCCAACGGCGTATTGAACGCGGCAGCGATGCCGGCTGCGCCACCGGCCAGCAGGAAGTGCGAGAGCTCACGCGGATCCTTGAAGCCGAACCAGCGGCCGAACAGATACATCAGGCTGGCGCCCACGTGCACGGTCGGGCCTTCGCGGCCGACGGATGCGCCGCCCAGCAGCGACAGCGAGGTCAGCAGCAGCTTGCCGGCCGAGACCGCAGGCGAGAGATTGGTGCTGCGGAATGACTCATCCGGCTTGTCCAGCGCGGCGATGACCTGCGGAATGCCACTGCCGCGGGTTGGTTTCAGCACACCTGCGGTCAACCAGGCCAGCAGCGCGAAGATGCCCGGCGTGAGCAGCAGGGCCCACCACGGGGAGTGCGCGGTGATGCGCTGGAACAGATGGAAGGCGGCGTCGCTGGCCTTGGCGAACAGGATCGCCACCAGTGCCACGGCTACGGCGCCGCCCCACAACGCGGCACGTCGGCGCCAGGCCTCGCTGAGGACCAGCGCGGTGATGCGGCCGCGAAGGCGATGGAGATCGGTCATGCTGGGCAGTCTGGACGCGGCCGGAGCACGCGGACAGCGGCTACTGTGGCTGAAGGCCTTGCAGGATGCGGTGAAATGCAGCACCCACCGCAGCGCGACGGACAATCAGTCCTCGCCCAGCGCCTCCGGCACCGCCACTTTCCGCAGCAGTTTCAACGTATGCCCTTCCAGCACATAGAAGTAGGCGTAGTGACCGGTCCTGTCGTAGTTGCTGTCGTACTCGCTGCCTTCGGCCACCACCAGCGCGCTGTGCGGATCGATCCTGACGATGTTCGGGCCGAGTTCCCCGCCCAGGCTCTGCGGCAGCGGCTTGCCGGTGCGCAGGCTGATGAAGGTCTGCGAGAAGCAACTGGTGCCGCAGCCCCAGCCGGCGACGGTGTACTCGCCCGCGAACTCGACCTTGCCGTCCTTCAGTGCCGCCGACATCCGTGTCTTGAACATGCGCGCTTCACGCGTACTCATGTCCAGCGCAGCGGCTGGCCCCCTGTAGACCTTCGCCACCGGATAGTCGGCGAGCTTCGGGCCGCCTGCCTCGCCACTGAAGATCGCCTCGCGGATACGGGCGTTCTCGCCGATTTCCGCGACCGTGGGCTCGTCCGACGCATCCTCCGCTGCCAGCGGCTGTGCGGCCTGCGCCTGCACGACGGCGCGCTGCCGCAGACGCTCGTTGCTCGCCTGGAAGCTCTGCGCCAGCGCATCACAGTCTGGCGTGGAGACGCCGCACTTCACCGACATCTGCATGGCCACCTGACCGTCTTCGGCCACCAGCTCGCGCCGGACAATCGAGGGATGCCAGCCATTGGCCGGCGTGGTGACGGACCAGAACACCGGCCCGGCCGGATCGTGCAGCACGATCCAGTCGTTCTCCTGGCGCTCGCTGATCGAGGGCTGCGCACGCAGTGCGGCCAGCGCCTGCTGCGGGGAGGCGTAGGTAATGGCGCCGCGCGCGCGGCCTTCCGCGTGGGCCTGCACGGCCCACCCCGTACACAACAGCACGGTGATCACCTGGGCCCAACTGCGCCTGCCTGGCACCGGCAACGTCTGCATTCCCTGCTGTCCAATGGTGGCTCCGGCCGATGGTAGCGCCCGCCGCGATGGGCCGGAAATGGCCTTATCGCTGTAAACCATAAAAATAACGTCTCGGTTGACAGCAAACCCTCCGCCACCCACACTGCCGCCCTCGCTCCACTCGTACTCAAGGTCCCGCCATGGCTGCTGCCATCCGCCACGACTGGCAACACGACGAACTGCAGTCGCTGTTCGAGCTGCCGTTCCCCGAGCTGCTGTTCCGCGCCGCAGCGGTCCACCGCGAGCACTTCGACCCGGCCCAGGTGCAGGTCTCCACGCTGCTGTCGGTGAAAACCGGCGGCTGCCCGGAAGACTGCGCGTACTGCCCGCAGGCGCAGCGCTACAGCACCGGGGTGAACGCGCAGAAGCTGATGGAGACCGACGCAGTGCTGGCCAAGGCGCGCCAGGCCAAGGCCGCCGGCGCCTCGCGCTTCTGCATGGGCGCCGCATGGCGTTCGCCCAAGGACCGCGACATCCCGAAGGTGGCGGCAATGATCGCCGGGGTGAAGGCGCTGGGCCTGGAAACCTGCGCCACGCTGGGCATGCTCAGCGGCGAACAGGCGCGCGCCCTGAAGGACGCCGGGCTGGACTACTACAACCACAATCTGGATACGGCGCCGGACTACTACGATTCGATCATCCACACGCGCCAGTACCAGGACCGCCTGGATACGCTGGAACACGTGCGCGATGCCGGCCTGAAGACCTGCTGCGGCGGCATCGTCGGCATGGGCGAAACGCGCGCGCAGCGCGTTGGGCTGCTGCTGGCGCTGGCCACGCTGCCGGCACATCCGGATTCGGCGCCGATCAACAAGCTGGTGCAGGTGGCAGGCACGCCGCTGCATGGCAGTGCCGAGCTGGATCCATTCGAGTTCGTGCGCATGATCGCCGTTGCGCGCATCGCCATGCCGCGCGCGATGGTGCGGTTGTCGGCCGGTCGCGAGGCCATGAGCGACGAGCTGCAGGCGCTGTGCTTCCTGGCCGGGGCCAATTCGATCTTCTACGGCGACAGGCTGCTGACCACCGGCAACCCGGAAAGCGAGCGCGACCTGGCCCTGTTCGCCCGGCTTGGGCTGCAGCCGATGGCGGTGCAGGTCGATGCCGAAGGGCATGACCACGGCGGCACCGTGCATGCCGATATCAGTGCCGATGCGCCCGGCTGGCGGCTGCGCTCACGCGGCCTGAGACGCGGCACAGGCAGGCGCGGCAGCAACGCGCTACCCTAGCCGCCCCGTCGCCGCATTCAGCCGCCATGGCCCGCCCGGACCTGACCGCCCGCCTCCACGCCCAACGCGCCCTGCGCGATGCCCAAGGCCGACGCCGCACGCGGCGCACGGTCAGCCGCCGTGATGGCGTCCGCCTGGAAGTGGACGGCCAGTGGCTGACCGGCTTCTGCAGCAACGACTATCTGGGCCTGGCCCAGCAGTTCAGCGTGGTCAACGCACTGCAGGATGCCGCCGCGCGCGAAGGCGCCGGTGCCGGTGCCTCGCACCTGGTCTGCGGCCACCACGCGATGCACGACGCGCTGGAGCGCGAAGTGGCCGAGTGGCTGGGCTACCCGCGTGCGTTGCTGTTCGGCAGTGGCTTCGCCGCCAACCTGGCGGTGCAGCAGGCGCTGCTGAGCGAAGAGAACGACGTGTGCGTGCAGGACAAGCTCAACCACGCCAGCCTGCTCGATGCGACGCGGCTGGCCGGTGCACGCCTGCGCCGCTATCCGCACCTGGATGCGGAAGGGGCGATGCGCCAGCTCAAGCATGCGCCGGAGGGCGCGGCGATGCTGGCCACCGACGGTGTTTTCAGCATGGACGGTGACATCGCGCCGTTGCGTGCGCTGTCGCTGGTGGCACGCCTGCAGCAGGCGTTGTTCTATGTGGACGATGCGCACGGTGTGGGCGTGGTCGGCGACGGCCGTGGCGCGGTGGCCGCCGCCGGGCTGGGCGTGGACGACGTTCCGCTGCAGCTGGTGACGCTGGGCAAGGCGCTGGGCGGTTCCGGCGCGCTGGTGCTGGGCCGCGACGACCTGATCGAACATCTGGCCGAGACCGCTCGCCCCTACGTCTACACCACCGCCTTGCCACCGGCGATGGCCGCCGCTGCACTGGAAGCGGTGCGCCTGGCGCGCCGGGACAACTGGCGGCGTTCCAAGCTGGCCGACCTGATCGCCCTGTTCCGCGGTGAAGCGCGCCGCCACGGGCTGGATCTGATGGCGTCGGAAACGCCGATCCAGCCGCTGCTGTGCGGCGATGACCACACCGCCGTGACGATGTCCCGCGCACTGGAACAGGCCGGCTGGCTGGTCGGTGCGATCCGGCCGCCGACCGTGCCGGAAGGCAAGGCACGGCTGCGCGTCACCCTGTCCGCGCTGCACACGCCGGAGCAGGTGCGCGGCCTGGTCGAAGCCATCGCCAGCGCGCGCGACCGCGTGGCCCTGTCCGTGCGCGAAGCCGCGCCGCCACCACTGCCCGCCTTTGCCTGAGTCTGCTGTCGTTCCCCCATGCATATCGAAGTGACCGGCCAGGGGCCGGACCTGGTACTGATCCACGGCTGGGCCCTGCAGGGCGGCGTGTTCGCGCCGCTGGTGGAGCGCCTGGCGGATCAGTTCACCCTGCATCGTGTCGACCTGCCCGGTCACGGCCACAGCCGCGAAGACACCACGCCGCTGCGCTTGCCGTTCGTGGTCAACGCCATTGCTGCGGCCACGCCGCCGGCGGTGTGGTGCGGCTGGTCGCTGGGTGGCCTGTTCGCGCTGCACGCCGCGGCGACGCTGCCCAAGGTGCGCGGGCTGGCGATGATCGCCGCCACGCCGCGATTCGTGCGCGGCGAGGACTGGCCGCATGCGGTGGAACCGGCGGTGTTCGAGCAGTTCGGGCGCGAGCTGGCCACTGACTTCGGCGGCACCCTGGAACGCTTCCTGGCGCTGGATGTGATGGGCTCGGCGCATGCCCGCGAGGAGCTGCGCACCCTGCGCCAGCGCCTGGTCGAACGCGGCGCGCCGACCGAACGCGCCTTGCTGGAAGGCCTGCGCCTGCTGGAAGGCACCGATCTGCGCGGCGCGCTGCCCTCGCTGGGCAAGCCCAGCCTGTGGATCGCCGGCCAGCGTGACCGCCTGGTGTCGCCGGCGGCGATGCAGGCCGCTGCGGCGCTTACCCCGGGCGCGCAGGCGCGGACCATCGCCCACGGCGGCCACGCGCCCTTCCTCGGCCATGCCGACGAGGTGGCCGCCGCCCTGCAACACTTCGTTGCCGGCCTGTCACCGGCCGATGGCGGACAATGAGCGCCTTCCGAATTCGGCAGGACTGACGCATGGATCTGGGTATCACTGGCCGCTGGGCACTGGTCTGCGGCGCCAGCAAGGGGCTCGGCCTGGGCTGCGCGCGTGCACTGGTGCGCGAGGGCGTGAACGTGGTGATCGTCGCCCGGGGCGACGCCGCGCTGCAGGCAGCGGCCGCTGGACTGCGTGCGCTGCCCGGTGCGGGCGAGGTGCGCGCGGTCGCCGCCGACGTCACCACTGAAGCCGGGCGCGCCACCGCACTGGCTGCGTGCCCGCAGGTGGACATCCTGGTCAACAACGCCGGTGGCCCGCCGCCGGGTGACTTCCGCACCTTCGAGCGCGACGACTGGATCGCTGCGCTGGACGCCAACATGCTGGCGCCGATCGCCCTGATCCGTGCCACCGTGGACGCGATGATCGAGCGCGGCTTCGGCCGCATCGTCAACATCACCTCCTCGGCGGTGAAGGCCCCGATCGATATCCTGGCGCTGTCCAACGGCGCGCGCAGCGGCCTGACCGGCTTCGTCGCCGGCCTGTCGCGGCGCACCGTGGTCCACAACGTCACCATCAACAACCTGTTGCCCGGCCAGTTCGACACCGACCGCCTGCGCGCCAACTTCGCCCACAGCGCGGGCAAGGGCGGCGACGCGGGTGAAGTGGCCGAGCGCCGCCGCCAGCAGATTCCCGCCGGCCGCTTCGGCACGCCGGACGAATTCGGCGCCGCCTGCGCCTTCCTGTGCAGCGCGCAGGCCGGCTACCTCACCGGGCAGAACCTGCTGATCGACGGCGGCGCCTACCCTGGTACGTTCTGAGAGACTTTCGCAATGCCGTCCCACTTCGATGCACGCCATGTCCGCCGCGCGTTCTCGCGTGCCGCCACCCGCTACGACGCCGCTGCGGCGCTGCAGCGCGAGGTGCAGTCGCGGTTGATCGAATCGCTGGACTACCTGGAGGCACGCAAGCCGGAGGTGGTGCTGGACATCGGCGCCGGCACCGGTCACGCCAGTGCGCTGATGAAGAAGCGCTGGCCGAAGGCGCAGGTGATCGCCCTGGACATGGCGCTGCCGATGCTGGACCAGGCCAAGCGCCAGGCCGGCTGGTGGAAGCCGTTCCAGCGCCTGTGCGGTGACGCCACTGCGCTGCCGCTGGCCGACAACAGCGTGGACGTGATCTTCAGCAACCTGTGCCTGCAATGGGTGGACGACCTGCCGGCCGTTTTCGCCGGCTTCCGCCGTGTGCTCAAGCCCGGTGGCCTGCTGCTGTGCTCGACCTTCGGCCCGGAAACGCTGGTCGAACTCAATGAGGCCTTCGCCGCTGCCGATGACCGCCCGCACGTGAGCCGATTCGCGCAGATCGCGCAGTTTGGCGACGCGCTGATGATGGCCGGTTTCCGCGACCCGGTGCTGGACCGAGACCTGTTCACCCTGACCTACGACGACCTGCCTTCGCTGATGCGCGAGCTGCGCGCGATGGGCGCGACCAACGCCCGCGTGGACCGCCGCCATACCCTGACCGGGCGCGGTCGTTTTGCCGCCGCCGCGGCGGCGTACGAGCCGATGCGTCGCGCCGACGGCAAGCTGCCGAGCAGCTGGGAAGTGATCTACGCCCACGCCTGGGCGCCGGACCCTGGCGCGCCGATCCGCGAAGGAGGCCATGACGTGGCCTCGGTGCCGGTGTCGGCGATTCCGATCCGGCGCAAGCAGACCTGACGGCCTGGTAGTGCCGGCCGCTGGCCGGCAACCTCACGTTTCCATGGTGGGCATCTGCCGGCCAGCGGCCGGCACTACCGCATGCCACGCCGAACGCGAATCGCTCTGGTAGATGCCGACCTTGGTCGGCACCCAGCTCAGCCAGGCTCCGGCCCTCAGGTATTGGCCGGTGAGCTCAGCGGCGGGCGCACCAGATCGCGGTGGAAGAAGTAGATCTCCTGCACCAGGAAGCGCCAGCTGGTGTGGAAACTGCGGAAGCGCGTGCTCGGCGTGGACGAGGCCAGCGCATCGATGCCCAGCGCCTTGCTCAGGCGCAGCGCGCGCGCCATGTGCAACGGGTCGCTGACGATGATCACCCGGCGCAGATGGCGCTGGTCCATCAGCCGCTTGGCCTCGACCAGGTTCTGTACCGTGTTGCGCGAGGCGGTCTCGATCAGGATCGCGTCGTCCGGCACGCCATGCTTGAGCGCGTAACGCCTTGCCACCTGCGACTCGGAGAAGCGCGCACCGGTGCCGCCATAGCCACCGGTGAAGATCAGCAGCGGCGCGTAGCGGGCGTCATACAGATCCAGGCCATGGCGGATGCGCTCCTCGAACACCGGTGACGGCTTGGCGTCATAGGCGGCGGCACCCAGCACGATGATGGCGTCGGCCTTGGCCGCCTGGTCACGCTCACCGATCCAGACGATCCAGGCGGTCACGCCCAGCAGCCAGATCACCAGCACCACGAACAGCCGCCAGATCCAGCCCAGCAGGCCGGTACGCCGCCGCTGCCGGTCGCGACTCATGGCGCGCCCCAGCGCAGTGCCGGCAGGTCGACATTGCCGCCGGACAACACCAGCCCCACGCGCAGCCCCGCAAAGCGCTGCGGCTGCGCCAGTACCGCCGCCAGCACGGTGGCCGAAGACGGCTCCACCACCTGCTTGAGGACCTCCCACAGCAGGCGCATCGCGGCCATCGTGGCCGCGTCATCGACCACGATCACCTCGGCACCGGCAGCGCGCAGCAACGCGAAGTTGGGCGCACCGATCAGCGTGCGCAGGCCGTCGCAGATCGTGTCCGGAGTGAATGCGCCCTGGCGTTCGCCGGCGGCCAGCGAGCGCGCCGTGTCATCGGCACCGGCCGGCTCGGCCAGCACCAGCCGGGTCTGCGGGCTGGCATGCTGCAGCGCAAGGGCGGTGCCGCTGGCCAGCCCCCCGCCGCCCACCGGAACCACCAGTACGTCGAACGGACCGTCGCTGTGCAGCAGTTCCAATGCGGCGGTGCCCTGCCCGGCCATGACCGCCGGGTCGGTATAGGGATGGACCAGAGTTGCGCCGGTATCGGCCTGCACCTTGGCACAGGTGGCCTCGCGGTCGGCGATGGTCGGCGGGCAATGCCAGAGCGTGGCGCCGTGGCGGGCGATGTTGGCCAGCTTGGCCGCGACCGCGCCTTCCGGCACCACCACATGGCAGGGAATGCCCCGGGTCCGGGCGGCCAGCGCGAGGGCGGCGCCGTGGTTGCCGGAAGAATGGGTGACCACGCCGGCGCTGGCGCGATCAGCATCCAGCGACCACACCGCGTTGCAGGCACCACGGAACTTGAACGCGCCGCCGCGTTGGAGATGCTCGGCCTTGAACGCCAGCTGCGCGCCCGTCAGCGCATCGAGCGTGCGCGAACGCAGCACCGGGGTCACGCTGGCATGCGGGGCGATCCTCGCAGCAGCAAGCAGGACGTCTTCGACTCGGGGCCACAGTGAATCGCTCATGACGCAAGATTAACGTATGGCTCCACGCTGGCGACCCCGGCACAGGTCATGCCAGCATGGATGCCTTCGCCTCCATTCATCCTGGCCGGTGGAATTAAGGGCCGATTCAATGCCCGCGCATGAAGCTGGCCTCACACCCGTCCTCTGGGGGGACCCACGATGAAAACGCGCCTGTTGCTTGCCGGTGGCCTGTTGCTGGCCCTGACCGGCTGCACCACCTACGACTACGTCGGCGGCGGACGCAGTGGCAGCTACTACCACGGCGCGCCGTCGGTGGAGTACCGCTACCCGGCCGGCTATCCGTACAACTACGGCCCCTATTACGGAGGCTACGGCGGCTATTACGGCGGCTACGGCTATCCGTACTACTCGCGCCCGGTCTACCGCCCGCCGCACAACCACCGGCCGCCGCCGCGTCCGCCGGGCAACGGGGGCGAGCATCGGCCGCCGCCGCGCCCGAACAATGGCGGTTCGCCCTGGCGCAACATGGACTCGATGCGTCGCCCGCCGCAGGCGGACATGCCCCGACCGGCGCCGCCGGCACGCCCGGCGCCAGCACCGAGCGCGCCGAGGATGAACGGTTCCCCCTGGCGCAACATGGATCGTGGGACGCAGCGCACACTTGAGCGCTGAACCGTCTTGCATTTCACACGGTCCAAGCCGCAATCTACGGGGACAGTGACGGCCCGCGTCACAAAGTGACAAAAACGACATGGGCCGTCGCAAACAGCTCTACGTCGATATCCGACAGGAACATCTGGATCCCCCCTGTTCCGGCCCTGTCGGATGTCGGCACCTCTGATGGCAGACGGCCCCGCATTGCGGGGCCGTTTGTTTTGTGTGCCCGGCACGCCCGCAAAAAAACAGGGCCGGACAGTCCCCCGACTGCCGGCCCTCTGCTCCCCCACCGTGCGCCTGTACCGGCCCCTGTTCCAATTCCGGTCACGGGCGCCTGCGGCGCCAGCCACGGTGGGTGCTATTGGGTTATCCGCAAAAAACCTGCCAACTTTAGTGTTGATTTCGTCGCCGGCCCGATGGCGCCGACGACGCCACCCCGATTGGCGCTAAAATCGCCACCCCGGCGCCGCCCCCGGTCGCGCCCGCCCCCAGCTGAACAGCCTCCATGAACCCGTCCTTCCATCGTTACGACGTCATCGTCATCGGCGGTGGCCACGCCGGCACCGAAGCCGCGCTGGCCGCAGCCCGCACCGGCGTGCGCACCCTGCTGCTGACCCACAACATCGAAACGGTGGGCGCGATGAGCTGCAACCCGGCCATCGGCGGCATCGGCAAGGGCCATCTGGTGAAGGAGATCGATGCCCTGGGCGGGGCCATGGCCCACGCCGCCGACCGTGCCGGCATCCAGTGGCGCACCCTGAACGCCTCCAAGGGCCCGGCCGTGCGCGCCACCCGCTGCCAGGCCGACCGCAACCTGTATCGCATGGCGATCCGCGCCATCGTGGAAGGCCAGGCCAACCTGACCGTGTTCCAGGCCGCCGTGGATGACCTGGTCATCGAAGGCGACGCCGTGCGCGGGGTCATCACCCAGACCGGCCTGCGCTTTGACGCCGAGGCGGTGGTGCTGACCGCCGGCACCTTCCTGGCCGGCAAGATCCACGTCGGCCCGACCCAGTACGCCGCCGGCCGCATGGGCGATCCGCCGGCCACCACGCTGGCCGCGCGCCTGCGCGAGCGCCCGTTCCAGGTCGACCGCCTGAAGACCGGCACGCCGCCGCGCATCGATGGCCGCTCGCTGGACTACAGCGTGATGGACGAGCAGCCCGGCGACACGCCGCGGCCGGTGATGTCCTTCCTCGGTTCGGTGGACGAGCATCCGCAGCAGGTCAGCTGCTGGATCACCCACACCACCGAACAGACCCACCAGATCATCCGCGACGCGCTGCACCGCTCGCCGCTGTACAGCGGCCAGATCGAAGGCATCGGTCCTCGCTATTGCCCGTCCATCGAAGACAAGGTGGTGCGCTTCGCCGAGAAGGCCAGCCACCAGATCTTCGTCGAACCCGAAGGCCTGGGCATCGTCGAGATCTACCCCAACGGCATCTCCACCTCGCTGCCGTTCGACGTGCAGCTGGAGATGGTGCGCAGCATCGTCGGTTTCCAGAACGCGCACATCACCCGCCCCGGCTATGCGATCGAGTACGACTTCTTCGACCCGCGCGGACTGAAGGCCTCGCTGGAGACCAAACTGGTCAACGGCCTGTTCTTCGCCGGCCAGATCAACGGCACCACAGGTTATGAGGAAGCCGCCGCGCAGGGCCTGCTGGCCGGCCTCAACGCCGCACGCCAGGTGCGCGGGCTGGATGGTTGGTGCCCGCGTCGCGACGAGGCGTACCTGGGCGTGCTGGTGGATGACCTGATCACCCACGGCACCAACGAGCCGTACCGCATGTTCACCAGTCGCGCCGAGTACCGCCTGCAGCTGCGCGAGGACAATGCCGACCAGCGACTGACCCCGACCGGCCGCGAAATGGGCCTGGTCGACGACCGCCGCTGGAGCGCGTTCGAAACCAAGCAGGCCGCCATCGCCGCCGAGCGTGCGCGGCTGGGCGCGCTGTGGGCGACCCCGGCCAATGCGCTGGGCCGTGAAGTGCAGGAAACGCTGGGCGTGGCAGTCAGCCGCGAAACCAACGTGCTGGACCTGATCAAGCGTCCCGAGCTGGACTACGCGCAGCTGATGCAGGTGCCGTCGCTGGGCCCGGCGGTGGCCGACGGCAAGGTGGCCGAACAGGTGGAGATCGGCGTGAAGTACGCCGGCTACCTGGACCGCCAGCGCGAAGAGATCGAGCGCCAGCAGCGGCATGAAGCCACGCCGATTGCCGAGGCGTTCGACTATGCGACGGTGCGCGGGTTGTCGGCCGAAGCGCTGCAGAAGCTCGAGCGCGTGCGCCCGCAGACCATCGGCCAGGCACAGCGCATTCCGGGCATGACCCCGGCGGCGATCTCGCTGCTGCTGGTGCACCTGGAACGCGCGCGACGCGGGCGCGTGGCGTAAGCGGTCGAACCTGCTTCTGGTGGGTGCCGACCAAGACCGGCACCCACCGGAGCGGAAGACGCACCCACATTGGCGAACGCGCTACCGTGCGTCGGCGCCGCCGCCCAGTACCTTGAACAACGTCACCCGGTTGCCCGCCTCCTGCTGCTGCAACGCGATCAGGTCCTGCTGCGCGGCATACAGGTTGCGCTGTGCGTCCAGCGACTGCAGGTAGCCGTCCAGCCCGGTGCGGTAACGCGCATCGGCCAGCGTGTAGCTGCGCTGGCTGGCAGCCACCAGCGCGCGTTGCGCGTCCATCTGCGCGGTCAGGTGATCGCGCGTGGCCAGCGCATCGGCCACTTCACTGAACGCCTGTTGGATCGCCTTCTGGTACTGCGCGATGCCGATGTCCCTGCCGATCTTCGAGGCATCCAGCGAGGCCTTCAGTGCGCCGGCATGGAAGATCGGCGCGGTGATGCTGGGCGCGAACGACCAGCCACGGGTACCAGCCGAGAACAGCGTCGACAACGCGGCAGAGCTGTGGCCGTAGTTGGCGGTCAGGGCCAGCGTGGGGAAGAACGCCGCGCGTGCGGCACCGATATCGGCATTGGCCGCCTGCAGCGCGTGTTCGGCGGACAACACGTCCGGGCGTTGCAGCAGCACGCTAGAGGGCAGGTTGGCCGGCAACGGCGCCAGTGCCACGCTGCCCTCCAGCGCCTGCGCGGTCGGCAGCAGGGCCGGATCCAGCGGCGACCCCACCAACAGCTGCAATGCATCGCGATCCTGAGCCTGCTGCGTCTGCAGCTTGGCGAGCGCGCCGCGCGCGGCTTCCACGCTGGTCTGCACCTGCGACAGGTCCAGTCCCGAGGCCAGCCCCTGCGCATGACGGGCTTCGGTGCGCTGCAGGGTCTGCTGCTGGCTGTCCAGCGTCTGTTGCGTCAATGCCAGCGACTGCCCATCGGCGGCCAGCGTCAGCCATGCCGTGGCCACTTCCGCCACCAGACTGGTGCGCGCCGCACGCTGGTTCTCGGCACTGGCCTGCCAGTTCTGCAGGGCTTCGTTCTTCAGGCTGCGGATGCGCCCGAACAGGTCCAGCTCCCAGCTGCTGATGCCGACCTGCACCGCGTCGGACTCGGTCACCTGGGTGGCCCCGGTCTCACTGTTGGCATCACTGACCCGCGAACGGGTGACGCTGCCGCTGGCATCCACCGATGGCAGCAGCGCTGCGCGCTGGATGCGGTACTGCGCGCGCTCCTTCTGCACCTGCAGCACCGCCACACGCAGGTCGCGGTTGTTCTGCAGCGCCAGCGCAATCACCTGCTGCAGGCGCGGTTCGAGGAACACCTCGCGCCATGCCGGCATCGCCAACGCCGGGTCGGCCTCGCCGGTGGCGGCATTGCCGAACTGCACCGGCACCGGGGCCTCGGGCCGCTGGTAATGCGGGGCCATGCTCACGCAGCCACCGAGCACGGTGGTCATCGTTGCGGCCGCCAGGGCGCGCAGCAGCATCGGCTTCATGGGCTTGCCGCCGCGGCAGTGGCTTCGGCCGGCGCGCGGCCCGGGAACAGGCGGCGCACCAGCAGGTAGAACAACGGCACGAAGAACATGCCCAGAACCATCGAGGCGACCGTACCGCCGGCCACGCCGGTGCCCAGCGAACGACGTGCGGCCGAGCCGGCGCCGCTGGCGAACACCAGCGGCAGCACGCCCATCAGGAACGCCAGCGAAGTCATCACGATCGGCCGCAGCCGCAGGTAGACCGCCTGCAGGATCGCCTCGCGGGTGCTCCTGCCCTGCTGTTCGAGGATGCGCGCGAACTCGACGATCAGGATGCCGTTCTTGGCCGCCAGGCCAATCGTGGTCAGCAGGCCGACCTGGAAGTACACATCGTTGCTGAGGCCGCGCAGGTTCATCATCAGCACCGCGCCGAACACGCCCACCGGCACCGCCAGCATCACCGCGAACGGCACCGCCCAGCTTTCATACAGCGCGGCCAGGCACAGGAACACGAACAGCAGCGAGATGGCGTACAGCATCGGCGCCTGGTTGCCCGACAGCTGTTCCTGGTAGGCCATGTCCGACCAGGCGTGGCTGAAGCCTTCCGGCAATGTGTCGGCCAGGCGCGCGATCTCGGCCATCGCCTCACCGGAGCTGACGCCCGGCGCCGGCTGGCCGGTGATCTCCATCGCCGAGATGCCGTTGTAGCGCTGCAGTGCGGCCGGTGCGCTGGTCCAGTGCGCGCTGACCAGCGATGACAGCGGCACCATCTGCCCGGCCTGGTTGCGCACGCTCCAGCGCTCGATGTCCTGCGGCTGCATGCGCGCTTCGGCGGTGCCCTGGATGAACACCTTCTTGATGCGGCCCTTGTAGATGAAGTTGTTGACGAAGTCGCCGCCCAGCGCGGCATTCAGGGTGTCATTGATGTCCTGCGGGTTCACGCCCATCGCCTGTGCCTTGGCGTCGTCCACCTTCACCGCGTATACCGGCGCGTCTTCCAGGCTGGCATAGCGCACGTTGACCAGCTTCGGATCCCTGGCGGCTTCCTTCAGCAACGTATTGCGCGCAGCCACGGCGGCCGCATGGCCGGCACCGCCTTCGTCCTGCAGTTCCAGGGTGAAGCCGCCGGCATCACCGAGGCCAAGGATGGCCGGCGGCGAGGTGATGAACACCTGCGCATCGGGCACGCCGGCCATCGCCTGCGTCAGCCGTGCCGCGATGGTATCGGCATCGTCCTTGCGGTCATCCCAGTCCTTCAGGCGGATGAAGGCCTGGCCGACGTTCTGGCCGCTGCCGGTCACGCTGAAGCCGGCGGTGGCCTGGATCGACAGCACGCTGTCATCCTTCACCGCCGCTGCGCTGAGGCGGTCCATCACCGCACGGGTCTGTTCGAGCGTGGCGCCGGCCGGCAGCTTCACCAGCGCGTTGAGCATGCCCTGGTCTTCATCAGGCAGGAACGCGCCCGGCAGGTGCCACAGCAGCAGGCCGGTGACCACACTCAGCACCAGGTAGAACAGCACGCCCAGCGTGCGCCGGCCAAGGAAACCATCCACCCGACGACGCAGCCCGTTCGAGGTGCGCTCGAAACGGTGGTTGAACCAGATGAAGAACTTGCCCAGCAGGCTCGGTTCGCCGCCGTGGTCGCCGTGCGGATGCCCGCCCTTGGGAATCGGGTGCAGGATGCTGCCGCACAGCGCCGGGGTGATGGTCATCGCCACCAGCACCGACAGGATCATCGCTGCAGCAATGGTCACCGAGAACTGGCGGTAGATCACCCCGGTGACACCGCTGAAGAACGCCATCGGCAGGAACACCGCGGTCAGCACCAGCACGATGCCGACCAGCGCACCGGTGATCTGGCCCATCGCCTTCAGCGTGGCCGGCTTCGGCGCCAGCCCTTCGACGGTCATCACCCGTTCCACGTTCTCCACCACCACGATGGCATCGTCCACCAGCAGGCCGATGGCCAGTACCAGCGCGAACATGGTCAGCGTGTTGATCGAATAGCCGAACGCGGCCAGCACGCCGAACGTGCCCAGCAGCACCACCGGCACCGCGATGGTCGGGATCAGGGTGGCGCGCCAGTTCTGCAGGAACAGGTACATCACCAGCACCACCAGGATGATCGCCTCGATCAGGGTGATCACCACTTCCTTCAGCGAAATGGTCACGAACGGAGTGGTGGTGAACGCCACGTGGGCGGTGTAGCCATGCGGCCAGTACTTCTGCAGCTGCTGGAGCCGTGCATCGATGGCCTTGGACACGGCGATGGCGTTGGCACCGGCATTGAGTTCGATGCCCAGCGACGCCGACGGCTTGCCGTTGAAGGTGCTGATGCTGTCGTAGCTCTCCGGACCCAGGCCGATCGTCGCCACATCGCCCAGATGCACCACGCTGCCGTTGGCATCGGCCTTGAGCACCACCTGCGCGAACTGCTCAGGGGTGTGCAAGCGGCTGCGCGCGGTCACCGTGGCGTCGAGCTGCTGGCCCTTCAGCGCCGGCTGGCCGCCGAGTTCACCGGCGGAGACATCGGTGTTCTGCGCCTGCAGCGCGCTCTCGATGTCCGAGGGCATCAAGGCGTACTGGCGCATCTTCTCCGGGTCCAGCCAGATGCGCATGGCGTATTCCTGGCCGATCGGCTGGATGTTACCGACACCACTGACGCGGCTGATCTGGTCGTCGATGCGCGCTTCCATGAAGTTGGCAACGTCGAAGTTGTCCATGCTGCCGTCTTCGCTGGTGAACGACAGCACCTCGAAGATCGAACCACTGGACTTGGTGATGGTCAGGCCGTTCTGCTGCACCGCCTGCGGCAGCGTGGCCATGGCGGCCTGCAGCTGGTTCTGCACCTGCACCTGCGCCGTATCCGGATTGGTACCGGTGGCGAACACCAGGTTGACCTGCGCCGAGCCGTCGGAGGCACTGGTGGAGGTCATGTACATCAGGTGATCGAGACTCTGCTGCGACTGCTCGATGACCTGGGTGACCGCGTTTTCCACGGTCTGCGATGAAGCGCCGGTGTAGGTGGCGCGGATGGTGATGGTCGGTGGCGCGATCTGCGGATAGCGGTCCACCGGCAGGATCAGGATCGCAAGCAGGCCGAGCAGGCTGACCGCGATGGCGATCACCCAGGCGAAGATCGGCCGGTCGATGAAGAAACGAACCATGCGTGGCAGGCCTCAGTGCGACGTTTCGTCGGTGTTGCCGGTCGGGTCGATCGCCGGCATCGCTGCCAGCTGCGCCGTCGTGGCCGCCACCGCCTTGACCTGCTGGCCCAGCGATACCGCACTGCCGTTGCTGACGATCACCCGTTCGCCGGCCTTGAGGCCGTCGGTGATCTGCCACTGGTTGCCGACTACCTGGCCGGTACTGACCCGGCGCTCGACCACGTGGTCCCTGGCATCGAGCAGGCGCAGCAGCGGCTCGCCGCGCTCGTTGCGCAGCACCGCTTTCTGCGGTACCAGCAGCGCGCGCGCGTCGGTGGCCATCGGCAGCACCGCCTTCAGGTACATGCCCGGCAGAAGCAGGCCCTCCGGGTTCGGAATGACCGCGCGCAGCACGACGTTGCCGGTGCCCGGGTCGACCGCGCTGCCGACGAACTCCAGGGTGCCTTCATGCGCATAGGTGCTGCCGTCCTCCAGCAGCACCTTCACCTGCGCCTTGCCATCGATGGCCTTCACCAGGCCGGCGTCGAGCTGCTTGCGCAGCGCCAGCATCTGCGTACTGGACTGGGTGACATCCAGGTACACCGGGTCCAGCCGCTGGATGGTGGCCAGCGCGGCGTCCTGGCCGGCGGCGACCAGCGCACCAGCGGTCACGCTGGAGGTGCCGATGCGACCGTCGATGGGGGCGGTCACGCGGGTGTAGTCGAGGTTGATGCGCGCGGCCTGCACTGCCGCGCGCGCTGCAATCACGTTGGCTTGTGCCTGCTTCAATGCCGAGGTGGCATCGTCGGCATCCTGCTTGCTGGCTGCATCCATGCCCAGCAGCGCGCGGGTGCGCTCGGCCTTCGGCTGCGCCGACAGCACGGTGGCCTCGGCCTGCGCCAGCTGGCCACGGGCGGTATCGAACGCTGCCTGGTAGGGCGCCGGATCGACCTGGTACAGCAGCTGCCCCGCCTTGACCTGCTGGCCTTCGGTGAACAGCCGCTGGCGGATCAGACCACCGATCTGCGGGCGCACCTCGGAGATCTCGAACGGCACCGCCCTGCCCGGCAGCGTCTGCTGCAACGCCAGCGGTTGCGCACTGGCCGTGATGACGCCGACCTCGGGCGTGGCCGGGGCGTCGGTCCTGCCTGCCGAGCAGGCCGCCAGGGCCAGCAGCAGGGGCAACAGCAGTGGACGGGACGTACGGAAAAGCGGGCGCAGGAGTGGCATGGGGGGCGTGGGGGCCTTGCGTTGACCCCGGCACGCTGCCGTGAAACTGTGCAGAGAATATGGAGATTGTGCGACCGGCTCAGCTGGCGCTTGCTTTCAGCGCTACATGCGCCGCTAATGGCCCGGCAATGGCGAAGATTCGACTCACATTCGGCCTGACCGCGAAGACCTTCCTCGCGATCTTCACCGCCTGCCTGCTGGTGCTGGCAGTGAACGGCATTGCCAGCCGCGTGGCATTCCAGACCGGCTTCCTGGATTACCTCAACGACCAGGGCGACCTGCGCATGCAGCGCCTGATGCCGCACCTGCAGCGCGAGTTCCGCGAGCACAGCGGCTGGGAGCATCTGCGCGGCAATGCCGATCGCTGGGCACGCATGTTGCGGCCGGATCTGGCCCATGGCCACGAAGGCCCGGTGCCCCCGCTGTCCGACCAGACCGGCGTGCCCTCGCGGCTGGGCCTGTTCGATGCGCAGCACCGCTGGGTGGCCGGCAACCCGGACGCCACCAGCGATGACGAGCCGCATGCGGTGCAGGTGGATGGGCAGACCGTGGGCTGGCTGGGCATGGTGCCGTTCCAGACCGTCATCGCCACCAACGATCTGAATTTCTACAACACCCAGGTGCGCGCCTGGTGGGTGATCGGCATTTCACTGCTGCTGGTGACCGTGCTGCTGGCCTGGCTGGTCTCGCGCGCGCTGCGGCAGCGCCTGGCCAAACTGGCTGCGGCCACGCACCGTCTGGCCGCCGGCGATTACGCCACCCGCATCGAGCGCACCAGCGATGATGAACTGGATGCGCTGGTGAACGACTTCAACCGGATGGCGCAGGCGCTGGACGATACCGAACGCAACCGCCGCGCCTTCATCGCCGATATCTCGCACGAACTGCGCACACCGCTGGCGGTGGTGCGCGCCGAGCTGGAGGCGATCGAAGATGGCATCCGCCCGCTGGACCGCACCAACCTCGGCGCCCTGCAGGGTGAGATCCGCCAGCTGGGCAAGCTGGTCGACGATCTGCATGACCTGTCGATGACCCAGTCCGGCGGCCTGGCCTACCGCTTCGCGCCGCTGGACCTGGGCGCACTGCTGCGCAGCGAGCTCAATGGCATGCGTGTGCGCTTCGCCCATGCAGGTCTGGCACTGGACGAAGACCTGCCCGCCACGCCGTTGCAAGTGTCCGGTGACGAACGGCGCCTGCAGCAGGTACTGGCCAACCTGCTGGAAAATGCGCTGCGCTACACCCACACCGGTGGCCACGTACACGTGCAGGCTGCGCGCGTGCCGGCCGGCGTGCAGCTGATCGTGGAAGACACCGCGCCGGGCGTGCCGGCCGACAAGTGCGCACTGCTGTTCGAGCGCTTCTACCGGGTGGAGAGCTCGCGCAACCGCGCCAGCGGCGGCAGTGGGCTGGGCCTGGCGATCAGCCACAACATCATCCTCGCCCACCACGGCCACATCCACGCCGAACCGTCGCCACTGGGTGGCCTGCGCGTGGTCATCATCCTGCCGGAGCCTGCATGAGCACGTCCCCCGCCGACGCCGCGAAGATCCTGATTGTCGAGGACGAGCCGCGCCTGGCCTCGGTGCTGCGCGACTACCTGGCCGCCGCCGGTATGGCCAGCCACTGGGTGGACGACGGCGGCCAGGTGATCGAGGCGTTTGCGCGCTACCAGCCGGACCTGGTGCTGATGGACCTGATGCTGCCGCAGCGCGATGGCGTGGACCTGTGCCGCGAACTGCGCGCCAGCAGCGATGTACCGGTGATCATGGTGACCGCGCGGGTGGAGGAGATCGATCGCCTGCTGGGCCTGGAGATCGGCGCCGACGACTACATCTGCAAGCCGTTCAGCCCGCGCGAGGTGGTGGCGCGGGTGGTGGCGGTGCTGCGCCGCTACCGTCCCGATCCGGCCACGCGTGCCAGGGCCGGCCTGTGCATCGATGAGCCGGCCGCGCGCGCCACCTGGAACGGCAAGGGGCTGGACCTGACCCCGGTGGAGTACCGCCTGCTGCGCACCCTGCTGGCCACGCCGGGCCGGATCTGGGCGCGCGATGAACTGCTCGACCGCTTGTACCTGGACCATCGGGTGGTAGTCGACCGCACCGTCGACAGCCACGTGCGCAACCTGCGCCGCAAGCTGGCCGACGCCGGCATGGACGAAGATCCGATCCGTTCGGTGTATGGAATGGGGTACAGCTACGAGCCGTGATCGCGTTCGCCGGGCACGGCCCGGCGCCACCCCGCCAGGCCTCGCCGGCGAATGTCGCCCCCCTGCGCCGGTAACGCCGGGCCATGCCCGGCGGGCGCAGCGATGCACACCTGCGTTACAGTCGAGCACGCTCGACTACCAACACGACTGCATGGACGACATCCACCCGATCGCGCCGGACAAGCGCGCCGCCATCCTTTCCACCCTGGCCGAGATCGAACGGCGCCACGACGTGCGCGTGCTGCTGGCCTGCGAATCGGGCAGCCGCGGCTGGGGCTTTTCCTCGCCGGACAGCGACTACGACGCGCGCTTCATCTACGTGCATCGCCAGCCGTGGTATCTCAGCGTCAACGAAAGCACTGGTCCCGGCGAAGCGCAGCGCGATGTGATCGAACTGCCGATCGACGATGAGCTCGACGTCAGCGGCTGGGACCTGCGCAAGGCACTGCGGCTGGTCTCAAAATCCAATCCGACACTGATCGAATGGCTGCGTTCGCCGATCATCTACCAGCAGGATCACGCTGCGGTGTCGCAGTTGTGGGAAGCGGCCCAACGCTTCTATTCGCCCCTGGGCAGCTGGTGGCACTACATGAGCATGGCCAGGACCACGCACAGCCGCCACCTGGGTGAGCCCGCCATCAGCACCAAGAAGTACCTGTATGTGCTGCGCGCCCTGCTTGCCTGCCAGTGGATCGAGAGCGAGCCCACGCCGCCGCCGATGGCCTTCGAGGATCTACTGGACCGGTTGCTGCCGGACGGCCCGGTGCGCGACGCCATCGACGCATTGCTGGTGGTCAAGCGCGCCAGCGCCGAGGTCACCGCCCGCCCGCGCATCGCACTCCTCAGCGAGTACATCGACCATGCGATGGCCGCCCGCGCCGCGCAAGCCCCGCAGCTTCCGGCCGGCCAGGGCGACAGCGCCTGGCTGGACGCGCTGTTCCGGCAGATACTGGCCGAGCACGCGCCAACCTGAGCGGCCGCACCTGCTTCTGGTAGTGCCGGCCGCTGGCCGGCAATCGCGGAAATCCAGTCGGGCTCATGGGGTTGCCGGCCAGCGGCCGGCACTACCGATGCTTCTGCCGCGTATCATCGTCGCGAACGACCTGATTTCCGGAGACACCGATGAACCCGCTGCGCCCCTTCCGCGACAAGATGCCCGTCCTCGGCGAGCGCGTGTACATCGATCCGGCCTGCACCGTCATCGGTGACGTGGAACTGGGCGACGACGTATCGGTGTGGCCGGGCACGGTCATCCGCGGTGACGTCAACTACGTGCGCATCGGCGCGCGCACCAACGTGCAGGACGGCACCATCATCCATGTCAGCCACCACAGCCCGTACAACAAGGCCGGCTACCCGACCCTGATCGGCGAAGGCGTGACCGTCGGCCATGGTTGCATCATCCACGCCTGCACCATCGGTGATTACAGCCTGATCGGCATGGGCGCCTGCATCCTCGACGGTGCCCGGGTGGAACGCCATGCGTTCGTGGGTGCCGGTGCGGTGGTCGGCCCGGGCAAGGTGGTCGGCGAAGGCGAGCTGTGGGTCGGCAACCCGGCACGTCCGGCACGCACGCTCAGCGACAAGGAGATCGAATCGCTGCACTACTCGGCCGACCACTACGTGCGGCTGAAGGACCAGTACCTGGCCTGAGCGGGCAACAGCGCCACGCGGCTCTGCTAAAGTCTGGGCCCGACCAGGACCTGTCGAGACGCCCATGCCCGTGGCTGCCTGCCGGAGAGGACTCCCGCACCCACACCCCAGGCCACGCTGCTGATGGCCGCCCCGATGCTCGACACCTACCGCGAGGTGGTGACGCCGGAGGGTGTACCGCTGCAGCTGCCGGCCGCCGGCCCGGTGCCGCGGGCGATGGCCTGGCTGGTCGACCTCGGCATACGCTTCGCCGTGCTGGTGGTGATGTCGTTTCCGCTCGCGCTGCTGGACGAGTTCGGCTCCGGGCTCTACCTGGCGCTGATGTTCCTGGTCTATTGGCTCTACCCGATCATCTGCGAGGCGCTGTGGGGCCGCACCCTGGGCAAGCGCGCACTGGGCCTGCGCGTGCTCGCCCGCGATGGCGCGCCGGTGGGCTGGATGGCGGCGATCACCCGTAACCTTCTGCGCACCGTGGACATGCTGCCGTTCGGCTATGCACTGGGCCTGGTCAGCAGCCTGTTCGACGCGCATGGCCGGCGCCTCGGCGACCTGGTGGCCGGCACCGTGGTGGTGCACGCGCCGGCGCTGTACCTGCCGCCACCCCCGACCATCGACAGCGTGCTGGTACCGCCGCAGCCGCTGCGGCCGGAGGAACAGGCCGCGGTGCTGGCCTTCGCCGAGCGCGCGCCGCGGCTGTCGCCGGCACGCCAGCAGGAGCTGGCCGGCATTGCCGAACCCCTCACCGGTACCCACGGCCAGGTGGGCGTGCTGCGCCTGTATGCAATGGCCAACTGGCTGTTGGGGCGGCGATGAAGCAGGAGCAGTTCGTCGCCCGTTACCAGCAGGAATGGCAGGACCTGGAGCAATGGCTGCGGCTGCGCGCAGGTGTGTCGCGCCGCCGGCGCCGCCAGGCCAGTGAACTGGCCCTGGACGATACCGCCTTCCCGCAACGTTACCGGCGCCTGTGCCAACAGTTGGCCCTGGCCCGCGAGCGTGGCTACAGCCCGCAGCTGGTACAGCGCCTGCAGCAGCTGATGCAGCACGGGCACAGCGCGCTGTACCGCACGCCGCCCACTCGCTGGCGTGCGGCACTGGAATTCCTGGTCGGCGGCTTCCCGCAGCTGGTGCGCAGCCAGGCGCGCAGCATGGGCGTGGCACTGGCGATGTTCGCGCTGCCGACCGTGGCCTGCTTCGTGCTGGTGCAGCTCTACCCGGACCTGATCCATCAGCTGATGGACAACCGCCAGATCGCCGAGATGGAGCGCATGTACGACCCGGCCGCCGAGCGCCTGGGCCGCGACAGCGGCACCGACTGGATGATGTTCGGCCACTACATCATGAACAACACCAGCATCGCCCTGCGCACCTTTGCCAGCGGCCTGCTGGCCGGGCTGGGCACGCTGCTGGTGCTGCTGTTCAACGGCGTGATCTTCGGTTCGGTGGCCGGTCACCTGCAGCACATCGGCCACGGCGACCCGTTCTGGCGCTTCGTGGTTGGCCACGCTGCCTTCGAACTCACCGCCATCGTGATTGCCGGTGGCGCCGGCCTGCAGCTGGGCATGAAGCTGCTGGCGCCGGGCCGGCGCAGCCGCCTGGACGCGCTGGTCGAAGGCGGACGCATCGGCGCGCGGCTGTGCCTGGGCGTGGCCTTCATGCTGCTGGTGGCGGCGTTCATCGAGGCGTTCTGGTCGTCGATTGCCGAAGTACCGGCATGGGGCAAGTTCAGCGTGGCCGGCGTGTTGTGGGCCGGCGTGCTGCTCTGGCTGTGGCGTGGCGGGCGCGGAGGCGGCGATGCGGATTGACCGCCTGGACGTGGTGCTGCGTGCACGCAGCGGCTGGGAGGCGATGGAGCTGGGCAGCGCCCTGGCCCGCCGCCATGCCCGCGCGGTATGGGGCAGCTGGCTGCTGGCCAGTGCACCGCTGTTCGTGATCTTCAATGCAGTGGGTTGGTGGCTGGATGCCTTCGGCTGGGCGTGGCTGGCCATGTGGTGGTGCAAGCCGCTGTTCGAGCGCGCGCCTCTGTACGTGCTGTCGCGCGGCATCTTCGGCGAACCGGTGACGGCGGTGGGCGCCCTGCGCGCGCAACACAGCTGGGGCCACAGCGGATTCTGGGGTTACCTCGGCTGGCGCCGCTTCAGTGTGCTGCGCAGCCTGTGCCTGCCGGTGAACCTGCTGGAAGGCAATGCGCCGAACCAGCGTGGCCCCCGCCGCCGCGCGGTGGCCGCCGGTGCGGCCGGTGCCGCGACGGCGCTGACGGTGCTGTGCATGGTGTTCGAAGCGGTGTTGGTTTCCGGCGCGATCGGCGCGGTGTTCATGTTCATGCCGCTGGAGCTGATGTCCGAATCCTGGCGCGCGGCGTGGGACATGATCGGCAAGGACACGCCGGCCTGGGCACGCTTCGGTTTCAACCTGGTGTGCTGGCTGGCCTCGGTGCTGATCGGCCCGTTCTTCGTCGGTGCCGGCTTCGGCCTGTATCTGAACCGGCGCACGCAGATGGAAGCCTGGGACGTGGAGATCGCGCTGCGCCGCCTGCGTGGGCGCCTGCTGCCGGTCGCCCCGACGCTGGCCCTGCTGCTGTGCCTGGCACTGCCACTGGCGGTCGGGCCGGTGCACGCGCAGAACGCAGCGCAGAGCGCAGAAGAGGCCAGCGAGACGGGCCTGGACGAGACGCCGGACGAGGAAGCCGCCACGGCCGACAATGACCCGGCCAACGCCCCGGCGACCATCTTTGGCACCGCACCGGTGGATACCGCAGGGTTCCGCCAGGCGGTGAGCCGCGCCTATGAAGATCCACTGCAGCGCCCGACGCGCCAGGTCACACACTGGAAACCGATCGAGCAGGCCGAGGAAAAGAAAAAGGACGACAAGGCGCTGCAGCGCGACAGCCGCAACACCGGTGAGCGCAAGGCCCGCAGCAGCGGCATCGCCTGGCTGGCGCGCCTGGCCGAGTGGGGCCTGTGGGGTCTGCTGGGCGTGCTGTTGCTGGTGCTGCTGCTGAGCGCCCGGGTGTGGCTGCCGTGGCTGCGTGGCAGTGGCCGGCGCAAGGTCGTTGCCGCGCCAGAAGTGGTGGAAGATCACCTGGAACTGCCGGCCGTGCTGCCACCGGATGTGGCCACCCAGGCCGGCCTGCTGTGGGACCAGGGGCGGCCGCGGCAGGCGTTGGCCCTGTTGTACCGCGCCAGCGTGCGTACCGTGGGTGAGCGCAGCGGCATCGCCCTGCCCCCCGGCGCCACCGAAGCGCAGTGCCTGCGCGCATCGCGGCGCATGCCCGAGGCTGCCGACCGTGACCTGTTCGCGCGCATCGTGCGCATGTGGCAGTACGCCGCCTATGGTGGCCGCCTGCCCAACCGCAGCGACTTCGACGCGCTGGCCGCAACGCTGCGCCAGCAGTACCGGTGGCAGGCATGAGCCCGCGCCTGTTCTGGTCGTTGTTGCTGGGTGTGCTGGTGCTGCTTGGCGTGCCGTTGACCATCCTCTACCTGCGCACGCATGAGCGCGTGACCGAGACCATCACGCTGCCCGCGCAGGGCGAGGCCGCCTACAACCCGCTGTATGTGCTCGGCCAGGCGCTGCGCGCCGACGGTATCGAGGTGCATGCACGGCCCCGGCTGGAGCTGCAGCAGATGGCACTGGGCCGGCACGACACGGTGGTGCTGCTGCAGGACAGCAGCGAACTGCCCGCACCGGTGGCGCGTGCGCTGTTGGCCTGGGCCGGGCGAGGAGGTCATCTGCTGGTGCGCACCCCACCGCCGGCCGAAGATGACGCCGGCAGCACGCAGGGCCCCTTGCTGGACCAGCTGGGCGTGGACAGCCTGTTCCAGCGCAGCCAGTGCCAGCCGTTTCATGTGCAGGATGATCCCGGCCACGTGGAATTCTGCACGGGCAGGCGCTTCACCCTGGGCTTTGCCGCCAGCGCGCAGGCCGAGCGTCGCTGGGGCAGCGATCACGACCTGGTGTTCGCACGCCTGCGCCATGGCCAGGGCCGGGTGAGCGTACTGGCCGACATGGCATTCATGCGCGGCGAGGTGGATTCGCCTGCTGCGCGCCTGGCGGCCGCCGCCGGCAACGCCAGCGACGGACTGCACGATCGTGCGCACCGCGACCTGACCCGTTACCTGCTTGATCCGAACTACGGCAAAGGCAGCGTCTGGCTGGTCTACGCCAGCCGCCCGCCGTCACTGTGGGCTCGCGTGTTCTACCAGGGCTGGCCGCTGTGGGTACCGCTGCTGCTGGCCATCCTGGGCTGGCTGTGGGGCCGCTCGCAACGCTTCGGCAGCCTGTTGCCATCGCCGGTGCTGGAGCGCCGCTCGCTGCTGGAACACGTGCGCGCCAGCGGTGAACTGCTGCTGCGTTTCGGCCAGGGTGCGCGCCTGTACGACGCCGTGCACGCCTTGTTCCTGCATCGCCTGCGCCTGCGCGCACCGGTCGCCGCCGCACTGGAGGGCGCACCGCGCGAACAGGCCATCGCCGAACTGTTGGCCTGGCCGCGCAGCCGCGTTGCCAGCGCACTGACCCCGCCACCACCGCATGATTCCTCCGCCCTGCGCGAGCGCATCCGCTTGCTGCTCCAGATGAGATCCCTGCTATGACCGAAGTTCCCGAACTGCCGGCAGCGGCCCACGCCCGCCTGATCGAGCGCGTCGATGCCATCCGCCAGGCCGTCGGCCATGCCTTCATCGGCCAGGCCGACGTGCTGGACCAGATCCTGGTGGCCCTGCTGGCCGGTGGCCATGTGCTGATCGAGGGTGTGCCCGGGCTGGGCAAGACCCTGCTGGTGCGGGCATTGGCCCAGGCGCTGGAGCTGGACTACGGCCGCGTCCAGTTCACCCCGGACCTGATGCCCAGCGACGTCAGCGGCCACGCCGTGTACGACCCGAAGAGCGAGAGCTTCAAGATCCGCCGCGGGCCGGTGTTCACCCATCTGCTGCTGGCCGACGAGATCAACCGCGCACCGGCCAAGACCCAGTCGGCACTGCTGGAAGTGATGCAGGAAGGCCAGGTGACCATCGAAGGCAAGGCCTTCACCCTGGCACCGCCGTTCATGGCGCTGGCCACGCAGAATCCGCTTGAGCAGGAAGGCACCTACCCGCTGCCGGAAGCACAGCTGGATCGCTTCCTGTTGAAGGTGCTGATCGACTACCCGCAGCTGGAGGACGAAAGGCGCATGGTGGCCGCGATCACTCGTGGCCGCGCCGCCAGCGATTTCGATCTGAGCCAGGTGCCGCGCGTGCTCGGAGCCGGCGAGCTGCTGGAACTGCAGCGTGCCACCGCGGCGATCAGCATCGATGACGAAGTGATCGACTACGCAGTGCGGATTGTCGCCGCCACCCGGCAGTGGCCGGGCATCGCGGTGGGCGCTGGCCCGCGCGGCAGCATCGCGCTGGTGCGCGCATCGCGGGCGCAGGCCGTGCTGGCCGGTCGTGACTTCGTCACCCCGGACGACGTACGCGACATCGCACGCCCGGCGCTGCGCCACCGTATCGCGCTGGCACCGGAACTGCAGATCGAAGGGCAGGATGCCGACGACGTGCTGGGCGCGCTGCTGGCCAAGGTGGAAGCACCGCGCCGATGAGGCCGGCCCCGCTGCTGCTGGCGCTGTTGCTGGGCTGGGCTGCACTGGGCGGCCTGGTCGTGGGCGGATGGCTGCCGTCCTGGAGCTGGGTACTGGCGGCGCTGGTGGTGGCCACGCTGGCGGTGCTGGACTTGTGGCGGCAATGGCGGCGCCCATCGCCGCAGGTGCAGCGCGAACTGCCCGAGGCGCTGGCGCTGGGCGTTCGCCGTGAGGCCGCGCTGCGCCTGCAGGCAGCGCAGGCGATGACCGTGCAGGTGTTCGACCTGGTGCCGGGCGGCTGGCCGCTGGAATCGCTGCCGCAGCGCGTGCGGTTGCAGGCCGGCACCGCCTCCACCCTGCATTACCACCTGCAGCCGCTGCAGCGTGGGCACTTCCGCTTCGAAGGCGTGCACGTGCGCATGCGCTCGCCATGTCGCCTGTGGTGGCAGCAGCGCACCCTGCCACCGGCGCTGGACGTGCGCGTGTACCCAAACTTCGTGCCGCTCACCCGCTTTGCGTTGTTCAGTGCCGACCAGGCCTCGCGGCTGGTCGGTGCGCACGTGAAGCGTCGCCGTGGTGAAGGCACCGACTTCCATCAGATGCGCGAGTACCGGGTGGGCGACAGCCTGCGCCAGCTCGACTGGAAGGCCACCGCGCGGGCGCGCAAGCTGATCTCGCGCGAGTACCAGGACGAAAAGAACCAGCAGCTGCTGCTGATGCTCGACAGCGGGCGGCGCATGCTGGCCAGCGAAGGTGGACTGTCCCACTTCGACCATGCGTTGAACGCCTCGCTGGTGGTGGCGTACCTGGCGCTGCGCCAGGGTGATGCGGCCGGCCTGTTCGCCGCCGGCGGCGAGCGCCGCTGGGTGGCGCCGCAGCGTGGCATGGGCACGGTCGAGCACCTGCTGCGTGCCAGCTACGACCTGCAGCCGCGCGCGGTGGCCACCGATTACCTGGCCGCCGCCACCGAGGTGTCGCTGCGCCAGCGCCGGCGCGCACTGGTGATGCTGGTCAGCAACGTGCGCGACGAAGACATCGAGGATCTGCTGGCGGCGGTGCGCCTGCTGCAGAAACGCCACCTGGTGTGCGTGGCCAGCCTGCGTGAGCGCGAGCTGGACGGCGCGATGGAGGGTGGGGTGCAGACGCTGGAGGACGTAGCCCAGGCCGGTGCCGCCGCGTTGTACCTGCAACAGCGCGCGAAGGCGCACGAGGCGCTGCGCAGCGAGAAGGTGATGGTGCTGGACGTGACCGCCGACGCCCTGCCCGGTGCGCTGGTGGAGCGCTACCTGGCGGTGAAGCGCGAAGGGTTGCTGTAGTCCTGCGCTTGACCGGAGCCGAGCATCAACCTACCACGGCGTTGCCGGCCAGCGGCCGGCACTACCCCTGCAGCAATCGCCGCTGCAACCGCTCCACCGCGCGCTGCAGCAGCACCCGGTTGCGGGCCAGCTTCATCCACTGCGGCAGGCGCGAGAACTTCGAACGGTTGTACCCACTGCCCTCGCGCAGCGTGGCCGTGGCGTAATCGTGCAGTGCCTGCAGGTGTTCGGCGTTGTACGCCCACAGCAGACCGGCGGCGGTCTTTTCCACCAACCGCAACGGCAGGCCGAAGTCGGGGTCGATGGCTTCGTTGCCACGCCAGCGCGACAGGGTGACGTCCACATCACTGCTGCGACCACATTGGCTGCAGTCCGCAGCCATGGTCCGCAGCGGCATGGTGGCACGGGCACGACGCACCTCGATGCGTACCCACTGGTGGCCGCAATAACCACACGGCCGGTAACCGCTGTAGCGCACCGGCCCCACCCAGTCACCGGCACCACAGCGGTTGCAGCCACACCCGCCGTCCAAAGCTTCGCTGCACCCCAGACAACGGAAGCGCCGCGCGTTGGAGGGGCCTGTCACCCAGCCCGGCGTATCGCAGCGATGGCAGCGCACCGCCACCCGGTCGGCATAGCGGAACAGGGCACGGCCGTCATCGCGATGGCGCCGCGGCGGCACCACCATCAGACGTAGATCCGCGTCGGCGCCTCATCCACGATCGCGTGCGGCACGAAACGCGCGCTGTCGCGGGTGATCGCGCTGTCGTCCTCGCGGATGCCGATGCCGCAGGCGTGGTCGCCGATCACCCAGCTGCCGATCAGCGGGTAGCCGCCTTCGAAACGGGTGAGCGGATGTGCGCGCTGGATGATCGCGGGGCCATCGTAGGGGCCGTCGCTGCGCTGGGTGCTGCCATCGGCCAGGTGCATCTCGATGTTGGCACCTTCGCGCGAGAACAGCGGCTTGCGCACCCAGCCCGAAGCCAGCGTGCTGCCGTCGTCGAAGTGCGCTTCCAGCAGGTTCGGGTGGCCCACGTTGCGCTGCCACAGCAGCGGCAGGATGCCCTTGTTGCTCAGCACCGCCTTCCATGCCGGTTCCAGCAGCTGTACGCCCGAACCAGGCAGCGCGCGGCCGAATTCCTCGGCCATCAGGTCTTCCAGCGGGTACAGCTTGAACAGCGTGCCGATCACCGAATCGTCCAGCGCGGTGAAACGGCCGTCCTCGGACAGGCCGATATCCTCGATGGCGATCGCCTGACCATGCAGGCCCGCCTGCGAGGCGCAATCGCGCAGGTAGTCGACCGTGCCGCGATCCTCGTCCGAGCTGCCCACCGCGCTGAAGTACAGCGGCGGCGGCAGCTGCGTGGCCAGTTCGCCAAAGCGTTCGACCAGCGCCTCGTGGATGGCGTTGAACTGGTCGGCGTGCTGCGGCAGGCGGCCGGCGTTGCGCTGGTCCTCCAACCACTGCCACTGGAAGAAGCTGGCCTCGAACAGCGAGGTCGGCGTGTCGTAGTTCAGCTCGTACAGCTTGGCCGGGCCGGTGCCGTCGTAGGCCAGGTCCAGGCGCCCGTACAGGTGCGGCTGGCGCTGGCGCCAGCTGTCGGCGATCCAGTCGCGGTAATGCGACGGAATCGCCAGCTGGTCCATCAGCCGTTCGCTGGCGATGACATCACCTACCAGGTCCAGCGCCATCTGGTGCAGCTCGGCGCTGGGGTCTTCGATGTCCTGTTCGATCTGGCGCAGGGTGAAGGCGTAGTACGCGCTTTCATCCCAGTACGGCTGGCCGTCGATGGTGTGGAAGCGGAATCCCGCTTCGTCCGCGCGTGCCCGCCACTGGGCACGCTCGGCAATCCGGATGCGCTGCATGGGTCGATCAGCCGCCCACGCTGCTGCCGCTGCGGCGGGCGCTGGTGCTGCCAAAGCCGCTGCGGCTGGCGGTGACCGCACGGTTCGGCTCGCTGGTGACCGGCGCCAGGCCGGCCTTGCCGGCGCCGATGCCGCTGGCGGTGTTCAGGCCACCGCTGCCGCCCGGAGCCGGGCGCGCCCAGCCGGCGCTCTTGTCCTGGTAGGCCGGCGACGCCGCCGGCGCCTGCGGGGCCAGGCCACCGCGGTTGCTCAGCATCTGCGACATGAAGAAGCCCATCATCATCGGGCCGATGAACGAGGTGCCGGCCGAGGTGTGCTGCTGCACGCACTGTTCCGGCTTGTAGTCCTGCTCACAGGCTTCCTTGCTGGCGTACTTCGGCGCTGCATCGGCAGCCTGTTTCTGCGCTTCGGCGAAGGCATTGCGGCACGACGACGGATCGCCGGTGGCCTCGGTGCAGGCCTCGACGGAGGTGTACAGGCCTTCCTGCACCTTCACCTCCGGCTCCTTCTGGCAGGCGGTGAACAGCAGCGGCGCGGCGCTCATCAGCAGCAGCGCGGTGGTGCGGGAACGTTTCATGGCCTCATGCCCTATCGACGGATCAATGGCCCAATGATGCCAAATCCGGGCCAACAACCGGAATCGGCAAAGTCCGGAAGATGAACGGACTTTCATTTTCGTCGTCCCCCGAGCTCCATCCACGCATGGCACGGATCTAGCGTGTCGACCAAGGTCGACACCTACCAGAGCAGATCTACGGGCTACCGGCCAACTGTCGAAGGCGGGGTGGGTCCGGTTGCGGGGGCGTGAGCGCCATGGAGGGCGCGACCGAGCCTACAGGGACGTACTTGCGGCGTCCCCCGCAACCGGACCCACCCCGCCATCCCTTGGATAGCCCAGCTGTTGCTGTTGAGGTTGCCGGCCAGCGGCCGGCACTACCGCGGGTGCCGGGCGCAGTCCGGCCGGACCACCTCCGGTGGTTGCAGCAGCAACCGAAAAAATTGGCCATGATCGGCCGACCCCCACGTCGTACGGCCCGCCCGTTCCGCCAGCCATGCCTGAATACCGCTCCCGCACTTCCACCGCTGGCCGCAACATGGCCGGCGCCCGCGCCCTGTGGCGTGCCACCGGCATGAAGGACGGCGACTTCCACAAGCCGATCATCGCCATCGCCAACTCCTTCACCCAGTTCGTGCCCGGCCACGTGCACCTGAAGGACCTCGGCCAGCTGGTCGCGCGCGAGATCGAGAAGGTCGGCGGCGTCGCCAAGGAATTCAACACCATCGCCGTGGATGACGGCATCGCCATGGGCCACGACGGCATGCTGTACTCGCTGCCCAGCCGCGAGATCATCGCCGACTCGGTGGAGTACATGGTCAACGCGCACTGCGCCGATGCGCTGGTGTGCATTTCCAACTGCGACAAGATCACCCCTGGCATGCTGATGGCCGCGCTGCGCCTGAACATCCCGGTGGTGTTCGTCTCCGGCGGCCCGATGGAGGCCGGCAAGACCCAGCTGTCCGAGCACAAGCTGGACCTGGTCGATGCGATGGTGGTGGCCGCCGACGACAGCGCCTCCGACGAGAAGGTGGCCGCGTTCGAGCGCAGCGCGTGCCCCACCTGCGGTTCCTGTTCGGGCATGTTCACCGCCAACTCGATGAACTGCCTGACCGAAGCGCTGGGCCTGTCGCTGCCCGGCAACGGCTCCACCCTGGCCACCCACGCCGACCGCGAGCAGCTGTTCCTGCGCGCCGGCCGCCTGATCGTCGAACTGTGCCACCGCTGGTATGGCGGCGAAGAAGCAAGCGCGCTGCCCCGCGGCATCGCCACCCCGGCCGCGTTCGCCAACGCGATGACCCTGGATATCGCCATGGGCGGTTCCACCAACACCATCCTGCACCTGCTGGCCGCCGCGCAGGAGGCCGAGGTCGACTTCGACCTGACCCACATCGATGCGCTGTCACGGCGCGTGCCGCAGCTGTGCAAGGTGGCGCCGAACACGCCCAAGTACCACATGGAGGACGTGCATCGCGCCGGCGGCGTGTACGGCATCCTCGGCGAACTGGCGCGCGGCGGCCTGCTGGATACCACGGTGCCGACCGTGCACAGCCGCACCCTGGCTGATGCCATCGAGCGCTGGGACGTGGCGGTCAGCAACGAGCAGCGCGTGCACGAGTTCTTCCGCGCCGGCCCGGCCGGCATCCCCACCCAGGTCGCCTTCAGCCAGGCCACGCGTTGGCCCACGCTGGACGTGGATCGCGCTGAAGGCTGCATCCGCAGCGTCGAGCATGCCTATTCGGCCGAAGGCGGGCTGGCGGTGCTGCGCGGCAATCTGGCGGTGGATGGCTGCGTGGTGAAAACCGCCGGCGTGGACGAGTCGATCCACGTGTTCGAAGGCACGGCGCGCGTGTATGAAAGCCAGGACGCGGCTGTGGCCGGCATTCTGGCCGACGAAGTGAAGGCCGGCGATGTGGTGGTGATCCGCTACGAAGGCCCGAAGGGCGGCCCGGGCATGCAGGAAATGCTGTACCCCACCAGCTACCTGAAGTCGAAGGGGCTGGGCAAGCAGTGCGCGCTGCTGACCGACGGCCGCTTCTCCGGCGGCACCTCGGGCCTGTCGATCGGCCACGTTTCGCCGGAAGCGGCCAGCGGTGGCACGATCGGTCTGGTGGAAGACGGCGACCGCATCCGCATCGACATCCCGGCGCGCCGCATCGATCTGCTGCTGGACGAGGCGACGCTGGCCCAGCGCCGCGCAGACGCCGATGCCCGCGGCTGGAAACCGCGCGCGCCGCGACCGCGCAAGGTCACCAGCGCGCTGAAGGCCTACGCCCTGCTGGCCACCAGCGCCGACAAGGGCGCGGTGCGCAACACCGCCCTGCTGGGCGATTGAGTGGCCCTGGGGTCAGAGCCCGGATCGCGGCATGGGGTCGGATCCCTTTCGCAGAAAGGGCTCTGACCCCGTTAGCGCCCCCGTTAGCGCACCTCCATCCGCGCCCCTGCACTCGCCAGCACTTCCAGCGAGGAACGTCGGACGAAAGCCGCGTAGGCATCGCCACGGGTTTCGAAACGCAGGCCCGTGCTGCTCCACGACTCTGGATCGCCTTCCAGCACCACGCCGTGCCTGTCCAGTAATGCGGAGCGGAAGAAGGCATCCAGTGCCCCGTCCCCTGCCTGCAGCAGACATGAGCGAAGGTGATGGTCTTCGACGGCATTGATCGGGATCACCCAGTAGGCACGGTCCTGGCCGGCATCCGGGAAATCGGCGTGGATGCAGAAGGCATAGAACAGGCGGCCTTCATCGGACAGTACGCCCTGGATCAAACCATCGTAGTACTCCGAATAGAACTCAATCTGCATCTACCTGCTCCAGGCCAGCAGGGCTGGCGGCTGTTTTGATGGCGATTAGCACAGTGCCTGCGGCCTCATCCCGGATGAGGCTCCTGGCATTCCGCCGTCTTCATGCCAACAGAAGCCCACAGGCATCCGGTCAGACCACGCGTTATCCAATTGCCTTGGGTGGGTTGTGGCTGACAGCCTGGCTCCTGTCATCCGGTCATGGTTGCGGCCAGGATGAACGCAAGCAGAGTCAATCCAAGAAGAATTCTCATGACCACCATCTCGCGTCGCAGCTGCTGCAATGCCTGGCGCGGTGCTTTGCTTTCCAAACCCAGCACAACGGCCAGATAGGTGGACTGGCCACGCAACCCGAATGCCTCAGGACAGCCCAGAGTCCTCCACAGCTCAGGGTAAAGCCGAGGAAAGCGCCTGGCGAATCGGAGGAACGCGATCACATAGCAGACGACCGACACGAAACCCACAGCAAAGATTGTCTGAAGCATCATGGGATTTCTCAACGGCTCCTCGGCCCTCGGATGCACCCGCCCTGACCAGTGATGGACCGGACGAAATCAATAATCTCTTCGATCCAGGCACCTCGATGATTGGGCCCAAAGCCTCTGAGGTCCCGAAGAATCGCTGGAGCAGAGATTGGTACTGAAAAGACAGGAAAGCGACTGGTGAATTCAATCAATGGAGTCTGGGAAGGATGCACCAGCACCAGCAAATCGAGCTCTGCGATAGGCTCCTGGGTAATACCAGGCGGCGCTCCATGCACGATCTGGTTGCCTATCGCGTTCCAGCAGCGCTCGCAGTCATAGCGTTCGATCGCGTTGCCGCTAGGATCGTCGATGTAACGCAGAACGCAGCAGCCTCATCCGGCCTCTCGCTCCTCCGTCACGCTGACCAGCAGTACAACGGACTTCCAAAAATGCCGTGAGCTCCAAGCTGCTCGGGCCTTGCTCCCCAAAAGGCATAGAAGAGATCTTCCTTTGCCCGGTACACCAACCAACGCCCCGCGTCCTTCGCGACGCACATCCCAGATATCACCTCACCATCATCAAATCCCGGGATACCTGGTGCCATTACCACCGCAGACAGCTCAAATGGCTGACATGCATTTCGCCTGATGTCATTCGCAAGTTCTTCAAGATATTCGCTCGGACTCACGCCCGCATCTACGTAGACGTCGGCGCCATCGGCCAGACGCGACTCCAACAAATCAATAAGATTGCTCACGGGCCCGACCTCTCTGGCGGCGGAGGCGGCTTGGGATAATGAAGTGTTTCATGAGGCTTTTCACCATTCGCTGGAACATCGATTCGAGGGCCAGAACCTGCATTTCCTGGTCGATAGATTACTCCGTTCTCACCAACTTGCGCCCCCTCCGGCAATCGTGAACCCTCAGGCGCTGGACCGAACTTCCCGCCAGTCAAAGTACCGAAATCCTTCAGTCCATCCCCCACCCCACCATTGTCCGGGGCCAGCGGGCCGTTATTGACACGCCCTCCCTGCTGCCTACTTCCCTTGTCTTCGGTTCCCACCAACCCTCCGGGCAATGCAGGAGCATCACCTTCAGGTGATTGAGACTGCTGCATGGCTGGCAGGATCGACTCAACCGCATTCCGAAGCAGCCTTCCTCCATACACCGTGCCAACGTATACATAGTCCACGGCGCACGCGAATCCGCTGGCGCACTCGATTACGCATGACCTCTCACCACATGTGGCCGACCGCCCATCCGGATCCGTGAACTTATACGGATTCCCATTCGCATACCGATACCGATTGAACTGCCCGACAGGCTGTTCATACGCCGTCACCGGATCAACCGACAGGAACACTCCCAGTTGGGGATCCATGTACCGCTGCTGCATGTAACTCAGCCCAGTAGCCGAGTCGCTCACATGCCCCGTGTACCCGGGCCCGTCCGTGACCTCACCACCGACCAGGGCCCCGTAGGGCTCGTAGTCATAGCGCTTGATCACATTGCCGTTGGCATCGGTCTCGGCCACCACCGAGCCCAGGGCATCGGTATGGATGTAGGTGACCGTCTGGGCCGCGGCAGACCCTGCCCAGAGAAGCCCCAGCAGCACAACACCACAGATCCTTGCGCAGATGGCTGCCGCAGGACGGAAGAAGTGTTCAGACGCCATCCCGGATCTCCAGTACCTGGGTCATCGGAGGGGTGGACCACGGCGAGCATCCACCCGCATTGCACGCGCGCACCTGGTACGTGGTGGCGCAGTAGTTGGTGTTGGCAGCGGTCACGCGGGTCTCCGGACCGGTGTACGCGATGTTGTTGCCATCCCGCAGCAGCTCAAATGAACCGCAGCGGAGAAATGATCGATTGACGAAGATGTTCACGACTCTGCCGCTCGCGACCTTTCGCCTCCCTACAGCCATATCTCTTTCCCAGCAGTCAACGTCCAACCCTCTCGCCTACATGCAGTGGCAGCAGCACCCGCGCTTTTTCGCCACTCAATCGGAGAAATAGAGTGGCGACATTCCAGCCAATCAAATACTGGACCCAAAGCGAGAGCTGCCCCATTAGCCTCCCTACTACTCTCGATAATTGACCGATACAGCCACCCCAGCCGCGAGAGCCTCCACATCAGAAAGATTGGCCACCTCAAATACCGAGTAGGTAACCTCACCTGTCAACTCCCGCAGCTCCGATGAATCTTCCAGATCCGAGTCAACCGAAATGAGCTTTCTGATTCCAGCGAATCGGTACTCGGCCTTCCGCCCCTCGATCTCCAGATGGCTATTTTCACCGACCTGTTCGTACTCGGCCGCCAATTTCAGCGCCCGCAGCATTGCCTTGTCCTCATCATCCGCTGAAACAAGGTAGACGTTCTCATGAACAACGTAGGAACTCTGACCTACATAGCTGTAGTAGAAAATTGCATGTGCGCAATACCACATTCAACACCTCACCCGTTTTCTTCCCGCTTCGACTTGTTCCTGAGGCCCCGAGCCTTCTCCTCCGTCTGATATCGACGCTTGCAAGTAGCATTTGCTCACATTGCCACTGGAATCAATCCCGACTGAACGCGATTACAGTCCGAGCCTCATCCATTGTCTTCCGGCATCTGATGGACAGTCCGCTCAGGGAAATTGCTCGACAGCATTGGCCGCAGCGTCTTCCAGCAAGGGAAGAATTCGCTGCAGGTACTCCGTGTATGCGTGCATCATCAGATCGATGCCCTCAGGCCCCACCCCACCACGGTACCGTCCAAATCCCTTGACCAATGCTTCGCACATGTCGAAGTAGTGCGCCCTCTCGAAACCTCTGCGTAGTTCATCTGAAGTACCTTCCAGATTCAGCGCAGGACAAACCTGTACTTGGATGTTCGCTCCCCAACCACTGAGTGCGTCGAGCGTGCACCACACAATCAGGCATCCACCATGCCTACGAACGAAGAACCCTTCAGGCCTCATTGCCTGGGTAGTCCTGTAGCCCAGCGAACTGAACATTCCTTTGACTTCTCGCCGCACTGACTTCGGGTCGACGGTAGTTCGCTGCGAAAGCCCAAGGCGCTGAGCCTCAGCCGCCTTCTCACGCCTGACCGCATCAGACATCTCATTGGACCTGCTCCATAGAAGGCGCGCGCGATCGAACTCCCACCCCCAATCCTTCGCAGCAATCAACGGGTCCACGCGTTCGGGACGCGCTGGGTCTTCAAGGTTCAGTCGCGTGACGCCCATGGCATCGAGCTCAGCGTCAAGCTGGCTCGACCGGTACCCCACGGACTCAAAGCGATCTTCGCCTCGGTGAACAGACCACTGGCCAAAGCGCTCCCGTAGCAGTTCCCTCGCAACCCAAGTCGAGCGCAGCCCGCGCCCCTCCACGGGACCATCGAACTCGGTGGAAAGCAGATGCAGCCCGGCATCGTAAAGTGCGAGTGGCACATCTCGAATTTGACTCACCACGTCAGAGTAGACTGACAGTTGTAGTGAAACCTTCTCATCGTGATTCATAGCCAAGTTCGCCTTCTAGTCCAGAACATTCAGTACAGCATTAGGGCCATCGCTATAGTAGATGACACCAGAGTCCGAGCCTACGTCGCTAGGCCCGTAAACATACGAGCCGCCCAACAATGCACCGCCCCATCGCATAGGCGCTGCATTCACCCAGCGCGATTCATCGCCCGGAAAGAGTTCGGCCCAGTTCCCAACTTTTGCCTTGAGCCCTTCGTCCTTCAATCCTTGGACATACCTTGAGAGCTGGACATTGGCTGGCGATCTCAAGCCTGGAAGTGGCATCTGCGACGCCGGTTTGATCTCAAAAACACTCCATACTCCGTCTCGGCCCAGCACCATCAGATCCAGACGTCCGTTTGCACCTCCCGTTTTGACCCGCCTCTCCTTCTGAACTATCCGACCGGGAAGATTCTGAGAAATATCATCCTGAATCACTCGATGAGCGACGGAGCCCCGCCAAGCTCGAAGCCATCTGGAGGTTCTTCCCTCGCCCTCAAGCTGAAAGTCGCGAATTGCGCTATTCGACTGATCCGGAGTGCATGTAGTCCTGAGAACACACGCTTGCCGCCCATCCGGATCCGTGAACTTATACGGATTCCCATTCGCATACCGATACCGATTGAACTCCCCGACAGGCTGTTCATACGCCGTCACCGGATCAACCGACAGGAACACTCCCAGTTGGGGATCCATGTACCGCTGCTGCATGTAACTCAGCCCAGTAGCCGAGTCGCTCACATGCCCCGTGTACCCGGGCCCGTCCGTGACCTCACCACCGACCACGGCCCCGTAGGGCTCGTAGTCATAGCGCTTGATCACATTGCCGTTGGCATCGGTCTCGGCCACCACCGAGCCCAGGGCATCGGTATGGATGTAGGTGACCGTCTGGGCCGCAGCAGACCCTGCCCAGAGAAGCCCCAGCAGCACAACACCACAGATCCATGCGCAGATGGCTGCCGCGGGACGGAAGAAGTGTTCAGACGCCATCCCGGATCTCCAGTACCTGGGTCATCGGAGGGGTGGACCACGGCGAGCATCCACCCGCATTGCACGCGCGCACCTGGTACGTGGTGGCGCAGTAGTTCGTGTTGGCAGCGGTCACGCGGGTCTCCGGACCGGTGTACGCGATGTTGTCGCCATCCCGCAGCAGTTCGTAGGTCGTGGCATTTGGGACAGCGGTCCACTGCGCGTTGCACGTGATCCGGATCGGGGGCCGTGCTGTCTGGATCCGCTTGGTGCTGACCATGCTGGGGGTGGCAGGCGGGAGGGAAACCGTAATGGACACGGTATTGGAGTATCCGCTGCAACCTGCCTGGTTGCAGGCCAGAACGCGGTACGCATAGGTGCCGGTATCGGCCCCCGACACGTTCCTCAATGTCGACCCTTCCCGCTGGATCTCCTGCCAGCCTCCGCCGTTTGCACTCTGCTCTAGGCGGTACTCGGACGCCATCGGCACGGCGTTCCAGCTGACCTGATAGCTTCCGCTGTTGCTGCTGGCAGGCACCGAGACGCTGGTTCCTTGCGGAGGTTGCAGCGAGCTCACGGACACCACGTCGGAGTAGTTCGCTCCCCAGCCAGCCCCATTACCGGCCAGCACCCGATAGCGATAGCTTCCCGTGGACTTGCCCGAGAAGCTCACGGCTTCCGTGCTCTGCTCAGCAACAACGGTCCAGCCGGCCCCCTCGATGCTCTCTTCCACTTTGTAGCGCGTCGCACCGGCTACAGCTGGCCAGGTGACGGAGTAGCTGCCATTGAGGGCCAGCGAAGGCGCACTGACGTTTGCGACAGCCGTGGGGGGATAGTACGACCGGGTGCTCATCACTGCCGATGCCGGACCGCAACCCGCTGTGTTGCATCCACTTACACGATAGCTGTACGTCCCAGCTGCTTTCCCGGAGAACGTGGCCATGAGCGCGCCACTGTTCTGTGCCTGCTGCCAGGCCCCAGCGTCCACCTGCTCTTCGAGTCGATAGCTTGCCGCGCCCGCCACCGCGGTCCAGGAGACAGAGTAACTACCGTTGGGTGCTTCTGAAGGCAGCGCAAGACTGGATGTTCCCGAAGGGGGCTGTTGAACGACGGTGCTGGCGACCACGCTCCAGTTGCTGCAAGCCGTGCCATGACAGGCCTGAACACGATACTCGTAGGTTCCACCTTGCTTGCCAGTTGCCGACCAGGAGCGCGCCGCGCCGCTATAGACCCCAGCCCAAGCACCACCGCCTACCCGCTCCTGCAACTCATACCGGGATGCATTGGTCGCCGCGCTCCAGGTGACGGAGTACGCACCGTTGCTGCTGAACGCGGGTGTGGTGACTGTCGGCGCGATGGGCGCTGTGAACGCCGTTGTCTTGGCAATCAGACTGCCATTGAGATGCACATACTCATATGTCTCACCGGTGCGCTGGTTGGACTGCCATCGCAGTGCGCCATCGTTGCCGTACATCGACAGTATCTTCCCTCCGCTGGTGGTGTCGATGGAGAAGGTGCGCCTGCCATGCCCGTCATAGCGATACTGCTCCTTGCCTGCGGCAGAACGGAGGCGATTGCCGAAATCGAAGATGAAATCCTTTCCGTTCATCCTGGCCAGGTTGCCCTGCACGTCGAAGCTCAGGCCGATTGTCGTAGCGCCCTGATTGTCCTGAACGTTGGTGAGCCGATTGCTGCTGTCGTAGAAATAGCTGTGTTGCTTGCCGCCGCCCAGCTTCGCGCTGCGGATGTTGTCCAGAACGTCATAGGTGTACTTCATGACACCGTCCCCACCAAAGGACGGTGACGATGCCTGCACCAGACGATCAAGGCCGTCGTACTGCATCGAGCGGCTGCGCGCGGAATCGATACCGTCGGCGATCAGGGTTACGTTGCCCACCGCGTCATAGCTGTAGGTGTGATTCACAACGGAACTGCCGTCGGCCGCCACCTGGGGCAGCTGACGCGCGTTCTGGCTCATTGAATGCACCACGCCATTTCCGTAGGTGAATCGACTCATTCCTCCATTCGGGTAGTAGCCCACGCCAGTGGCGTAGCTTCCCGCCCTTGTAGCCTGACCAAGTGCATTGGGCGCGTAGTCCACGGCCATGCCACTTGGATAGACGATCGCGCTGAGGGCAGCGTTGGCATCGTAGCCATAGCCGAGACTCAAGGGCGCCGCATCGGTCTGGGCCAGCGTTTCCGCAGTCAGCAGTCTCCGGCGGTTATAGGTGTACGTGGTAGTGGCCTCCGCGCCGGCGTCATTGCGGGAGACTATCTGGGCTGGCTTCCCATCGTTGGTGTAGCTCCACGCTTGATTGCCTTTGCCATCCGGGAACACCAGCGTCTTCAGGCGATTGCGCGCGTCAAAACTGCGATCGGCGCGCCGCCCCGATGCGTATGCGGCGTCAGCGTCGCAACTGCTTGCCGACGGCAATGCAAGTCCTGACGCACTCCACGCCAGATTTCCCGCAGCGTCGTAGCCGAAGGCCGTCGCCCCTGTTTCGGGTTCGATGGACTTGCAGAGCTGTTGCTGCGCGTCATACACGTAGGATCGTGTTACGCCCTGTGAGCCATCGGCATTCCGTCGCCGGATCGTCGTCGGCTTGCCGAACACGTTGCGCACGATATCGGTAAAAGCCCCCTCTGGATGCTGGATCGCCGTGACGGATGAGTACTCTGGAGTGTCGAATGCCTGGAACCGCGATATGGTGACCTGGCCGCGCGGATTGGTAACACGGGTCTGGTTGTCACCGATGTACTGCGTGGTCGTGGTGAGCAGACCCTGCTCGCTGTCCTGCGACGTCGATGTCGTTCGCCCAAGTACGTCGTACTCCGTCCAACGCCCTGCACTCAGGGCATCCGATGCCCCTGGATAGGAGGCGAATACCTCCCTGCCGAATTCATCGTATGCAAAGCGCCGAAACCGCTGCGTACCATCTACATTCGACGCGTCGTACTCCCGCGAGAGCACCGGACGCCAGAAAGCATCGAAGTACGTCTCCTTTCGAAGATTTCCAGTGGCGACCGTCTGCTTCCAGTGCCCGGCCGCCAAACCGTACGCCGCCCCTGCGCTCGGTGCGAAGGACTGGTTCAACGCGTTCCACGCAACCGTATCGTTTGACGGGTAGGCAATGCTGGCCACTCGCCCCATGCGGTCATAGCCGTAGCTGGTGGTGAAGCCATTCTCATCGACAGTCGAGGTAATCCAACCGCTATCGTCAACGGTTGCCGCGATACTGGTTCCGTCGGCATACCGGATCGACTGGGGTGTCCCACGCTTCCAGCTGCTGAGCGTCGTGGTGTTGCCGGCACCATCTGCCACGGTTGCAACCGTTCCGTCACCGTAATAGGAGAGCGATTGCGTCAGCTTACCGAACGACCAGGTCTGTAGCGGCATGATTTTCGGATCGAAGCTGACCTGGGATTCGACCAGTCCGGTATCGAGGTTGGTCCTCTTGGCGACCGCGCCGAGAATCCACCCGGCCCGGTCATCGCGATACTCCGTGACGTCCGTCCTGCTGTGCCAAGGATTGCTGCGGGTGACGCTGACAGGACGTGCGAGATCATCAAAGCTGTTCACCACGGACCGGTAGGTCGCGCCGTCCTGCTGGACGATCGTGCCCGTCACGGGTCGAACCTGCAGCTGGCCCGGATCATCACCACCCACGTGCAGGCCATAGGTCGCCCTGAACGGTTGGCCGGCAGCCTGAGCGTCGCTCATCGTCTCGGTGGTACGCGATGAGATCAGCGTGCCCGCCGCGTTGTAGACATCCGTGCCTACCAGCTGGCCATCATTGTGGTGGTACAGGAAGCCATATCGATGAACGGTCCTGGAGCCATCAGGCTCCATCACCGTCGTGTCCTTCACCTTCGGACATGTCGCGCAGGGATACGGCACGGGCTGGCCCTGACCCACCAAAGGCTGATTGGTCCGCGTGTAGTTGTAGGTCCACTTCAGGGGAGCGGACAGGCCGGGACCACTGATCTGTTTCTCAGTCAGCGACATCACGTCGAATCTGTTGGGCGTGCGCAGAACGTAGTACCGATCCGACCCGCTGACATTTGCGACGCACTCGCTTCTCTGTACCCCTGAGCGGTAATGCCGCATGTTCTCGAAGGAGAACACCGCTGTAGCACCAGAAGGGTGGACCGATGTCACCTGATAGTTCGCGGGCAATGTGCCGGGACCACTGGCGCAGTTGATGCCCGTCTCGCCGTCCCAGTAGTCGAAGCTCGGCCTCAGATTACCTGCGTATGCGTACTGCCAGCGGCTTCCGTCAGGAAGGGTTACACCGGACAGAAGACCCGCACCATCGTATTGATAATTCCAGGTACGGCCGTTGGCCGTCGCGGAAGCAAGGCGGTCGCCCGCATACGCCATGTCCACGCGACGAATCTCACCGGTAGCGTCGGTGGCGATGATCGACGTCGGACTCCCCTGGCCGTTGTAGCTGTAGTCCAGCCGATTCCCGAATCGATCCGTCACCTTCGTGGCAAGGAGATAGACCTTTGTCCGAGTCAGCGATACCGGAGGATGCATCGGGCCTCGGGATTGCCGCATGGTGCCGGCGAACCGGGTCACCGCAAGATTGAAATCGTATCTGATGCCCTCCGTGGTCAACATGGAAAAGCCCTCGCCACTCATGCCACCCAGCATCGGAATGCAGTTGAACGCATCGCGTTCCCTGCTGGTCCATCGGCGTGAGACACCATCGGCAGGCTGTGGTACGCCGGCCTCTGCGAGAAGCATGGCGCGATCGCCGCCTCCCGGCAGGTGGACCGTATTGCCCTGCCATATATCGAATATGCTCATGGGGCCGCTGAACGAAATTGCCGGCGCTGCGATGACGGAGCAGCGCTGATCCGTAATTCCGCCGCTGGAGTTGAGTCCTCGCCAGAGATTGGCTGCGTCGAAGGTGCCGGATATGTAGGGAACGTCGACGTCCCAGTTGCCAAGCCCCGTCAATTTCGGCGTCGTCAACGGCTCGCCAGGCCCATAGGGCTGTACGTCAATCGTGAGACGTCGGGTCAGACGGATCGGGAGACCAGATCCCGCAAGCTCGACGTCGGTTACGGAGAACTCCGTCACCCCGTTGTAGAGACTGATGCTATCCCCCATCAGACCATCTTTAAGCGCCGTCAACGACTGTGCCGTTTCTATTCGCTTGTTGTATTCCTGATACGGCTCAGCGGCCCAGATCGGCCCACTTCCAAGCGCTGCAATCAATACGATCCACTGAAGCAAGTGACGCTGATCATTCTTCATGCCCGTTCCCTGGAAAAAGTGTCTACCAGAAACCCACGATTGCACCATCGGCGCAGCGCATTCGAACCGGCGTACCCCCGGGCCGAACCGCACCTTCCCCTTCCGCCCAATGTTCGGCCAGCCAGTTCTATCCGATTCCCCCACACCCGGCAATCAGACAACTCTGAAACCGCAATCCCGATACGCCCATCCGTTACCCTGCCCGGCATGACCCAACGCCCGCCGCGCCTGCCCCTCATCGACGCCCTGCGCGGATTTGCGCTGCTCGGCGTGTTCCTGGTCAACCTGCGCTTCTTCTCGCTCGACGCGCTGATGACCGAGGCCGCGCAGCAGGCCCTGCCCAGCGCTGCGCTCGACCATGCCCTCCGTACCGGCATGGAGTGGCTGCTGGACATGAAGGCGATCACCCTGTTCTCGCTGCTGTTCGGCATGGGCGTGGCGATGCAGATGGAGGGCAACACCCCAGGCCGGATGGCCGCGCACCTGCGGCGGATGGCCGCGCTGCTGGTCATAGGCCTGCTGCATTCGGTGCTGCTGTGGTGGGGCGACATCCTGCTGGTGTATGCGGTGGTCGGCCTGCTGCTGCCGCTGTTCCGGCACCTCGGTGATCGCGCCCTGCTGGTCAGCGGCGTGGCCGTCGCCCTGCTGCTGCCGCCCCTGCTGTCGCCGTGGATCCGCGACTGGGTGGCCCTGCTGACCCCACGCGCACAGATGAATGCCATGGCGCTCGATGCGTTGGCCAACGGCACTCTGGCCCAGGCGTGGTGGCGCAACCTGCAACTGGCGGCGTGGCTGAAGCTGAGCAACTGGGCGTTGCTGTTCTTCGTGCTCGGGCGCTTCCTGCTGGGCTACTGGGCTGGCCGTCGCGGCCTGCTGCAGCAGCCGCAGGCGCATCTGCCGCTGCTGCGTTCACTCGCCGCAGGTGGGCTGCTGCTGGGCGCCGCGTTCCTGTGGGTCGATGCTACGGCCGATGCACTCAAGCAGGCCTGGCCGGCGTTGCGCGGTGGTGTACCGGGCTACCTGCTGCGCGTGTCGTACCGCGTTGCACCACTGGCACTGGGCATCGCGGCGGCGGCGACCTTTGCCCTGCTCTATCTGCGTCCTTGGGCTGAACGCGTACTGCGCGTGTTCGTTCCGGCCGGGCGCATGGCACTGAGCAACTACCTGCTGCAGAGCGCGATCTGCGTGCCGCTGTTTGCCGGCTTCGGGCTGGGCATCGGCCCACTGCACGGGCTGTGGCCGGTGCTGCTGGTAGCGGCCGTGGTGTTCCCGCTGCAATTGTGGGTGAGCGCGTGGTGGCTGCGCGGCCATCGCTTCGGGCCGGTGGAATGGCTGTGGCGCAGCGCCAGCGAAGGGCAATGGCTGCCATTGCGGCGGTAGGAAAGGGGACGGAGGGGATTAAGTCGTTTGTGCCTCAAACGACTTAATTCCCTCCGTCCCCTTTTTTCCGCCGGGCATGGCCCGGCGCTACCGGAGCGCCTCAGCCAATCACGCGCTTGAACGGCGGCAACGCGTCGATGATGCGCTTGCCGTAACGGCGGGTCAGCAGCCGCGAATCGAGAATGACCACGCGGCCGGTGTCGGTGGAGGTGCGGATCAGACGGCCGGCGAACTGGGTCAGCGTGCGCAGTGCGTGCGGAATGGCAATCAGGTTGAAGGCATTCAGCCCGCGCCCCTCGAACCATTCGCTGAGCGTGGCGGTCTGCGGGTCGGTCGGCACCGCGAACGGTACCTGGGTGATCACCACGGTGGTGCAGGCCTCGCCGGGCAGGTCGAGGCCTTCGCCGAACGAGTTCAGGCCGAACAGCACCGAGCCCTCACCTGCCGCGATGCGGCGCAGGTGTTCGTCGATCAGGCGGGTCTTGGACATCTCGCCCTGCACCAGCACCTGCTTGCGGCGCGCGGCCGACATCAGGCCGGCCACCTTCTCCATTTTCCAGCGCGAGGTGAACAGCACCATCGAACCCTTTGCCCAGTCCAGTTCGGTGTCCAGGTAGAGCGCCACTTCGCGCGGATGGCCTTCGCGGTCGTCCGGGGTGACCGGGAACTTCGGCACGATCAGCTCGGCCTGGTTGGGCAGGTCGAACGGCGAGGACAGCGAGACCATCTCGGCCTCTTCGGGGATGCCGTTGTCGATCGCCAGCGACTGGAAATCGCCACCACCGGTCAGTGTCGCCGAGGTCATCACCACCGAGTCCACTTCATCCCACAGCAGCTTGCGCAGCACGTGCGCGGCCGATACCGGCGAGCCGTGCAGCACCAGGTCGCCGTCGCGGGTGGCGGTGACCCAGCGCGCCATCGGCGGCGCGCCGTCCTTGTCCTCGCGGCGCCAGGCCTGCCACAGGTTGTACTGCTGTTCGATCATCTCCAGCGCCATGCCCAGGTTGCGCTGCAGGCGCTCGCGTGCGGCATCGTCCGGCTTGCCCTTGGCCACCTGCGCGGTGGCCGCATGCGCCCAGTTGTAGAGGCTGCGGGTATCGTCGGCCAGTGCTTCGATCGGCTCGCGCCAGGCCTCGGGCAGGCGGCCGTTGGCGGCGCGCCACATCGGTTCCTCGTCGGCCGGCGCCGGCATCCACACCCGCTCGATGTGGTCACGGAACGCGCGCAGCTGCTTGGCCACGTTGCTGGCCACCTCGATCGCCTCGTTCGGCAGCAGGTTGCCGAGGCGGTCCTTGTCGACCGCGCGGTAGGCGCCGGCGATCAGGATCTGCAGGCGGCCGGTGCGCTTGGCCATTTCATCCAGCGCCAGGCTGGCCGCGCCCTGGTCGATGGCCACATTGCCGATGTGATGGCCTTCGTCCAGCACCAGCAGCATGTCCGACGGCGCGGCGATCAGTGGCTGGCCGTTGTCGCTGTCGCCGATCGACAGTGCCGACAGCAGCAGCGCGTGGTTGGTGACCACGATCTGCGCATCACGCACCGTGTTGCGCGAACGCAGCACCGCGCACTGCGCCGAATACGCACAGCGGCGCCCGGCGCAGCCCGAGGCCGGCGTGGTGATGCGGCTACGCAGGCCGGGGCTGATGGTCTCCGGTGCGTTGTCGATGTCGCCATCCCAGCTGCCGCCGGTGAAGGCGTCGGTCAGCCGCTTGGCGATGTCCATCTCGATCGGCGCCAGCGGCCGGTCGAACAGCGGCGCGTCATCCTCGAACATGCCGCCCTGCGAGCCCTCGCCCTGCGCCTCGGCGGCATTGCGCGTGCACAGGTAGCGGGTGCGGCCCTTGGCCAGCGCCACGGTCGCTTCCAGGCCGGTGGCCTTGAGGAAATTGGGAATGTCGCGCTCGACCAGCTGCGACTGCAGCGCCACGGTGCCGGTGCTGATCACCAGCTTCTTCTTGCTGGCCAGCGCGATCGGCACGCCCGCAGTGAGGTAGCCCAGGCTCTTGCCGACGCCGGTGGGCGCCTCGACCACGCCGACGCCGCCACTTCTGGACAGCGCGCGCGACACCACGCCGATCATCTGGCTCTGCGAGCGGCGGGTGGAAAAGCCGGGCGTATTGGCCTGCAGCGTCGTGTACGCCTTGCGGATCGCGTCCTTCAAGGGGTCATCGAGCGTGCGCGGAGCGGCGACAGTTTCGGTCACGCCGGGAACTACCGTGGCTGGATCAGGCCGGCCATTGTCGCATGGCCGGCCGGGTTCACCGCCGCTGGCAGCCTGAACGGGCCAGCGACGACGCCCGCTGGCGGTCACGGTCGAATGGCCGCGCCGTGGGTGGGGCAGATGCGCCGGGCCGGGCCGGCGCCAACGGTCAGGCCGCCGGGATCGTGCGGGTGCGCAGCAGGCGCACCAGCGCCCACACCAGCAGCACCACGCCCAGCGCCTCGACCATCGCCAGCGCGAAGTGCAGCACGCCGAGGATGGTGCTCAGGCTGGACACGGCACTGAAATCACCACTGCGCACCATCCACATCGGCAGGATGCCCGCTGCCATGCCGCCCAGGCTGGCCAGCAGCAACAGCAGCAGGCCCACCAGGGCACCGGTGCGGGTGGCATCGCGCGGTGCGCCCACCACCCAGACCAGGCCGACGCACAGCGCGATCAGCACCGGCAGGCGCACGCCCACCAGGCTCAGCACCGTGATCAGCAGGGTTGCGTTGTCCATCGCTCAGTCCTCGCCAGCCAGCACGGCCGCACCCTGGCGCAGCGACTGGTAGACCTCATCAGTCTGCGGGCGCACCCCGTGCCACTGCAGGAAGCTCTCGGCGGCCTGTTCGACCAGCATGCCCAGGCCATCGACGGTATTGCGGCACTCCGCCGCGCGCGCCCAGGCCAGGAAGGCGATGGCGGCTTCGCCGTAGTTGAGGTCGACGGCGGTGGTCATCGAGTTGACCAGCGACAGCGGCAGCTTGAACTCGACGTCGCGGTCGCGGCCGGCCGAGGTGGCGTTGACGATCAGTTCGAAATCGCCCAGCTCGCGCAGGTCTTCCCAGTAGCGGCTGATCGCGCGGCCCGGCTCACCCATCGCATCGATCAGTTCATCGGCGCGTTCCGGCGTGCGGTTGACCACCACCAGTTCGGTGATGCCGGCATCGAGCAGCGCCGGGGCGACGCTGCGCGCCGAACCACCGGCGCCGATCAGCAGCATGCGGCGACCGCGCAGGTCCAGGCCGTGGCGATCGGTCAGGTCGCGCACCAGGCCGATGCCATCGGTGGTGTCACCGTGCCAGCGGTCGCCCTTGCGCAGCAGCGTGTTGACCGAGCCGGCGCGGCGCGCGCGCGCGGTCAGCGTGGTGCACACCGAGAACGCGGTTTCCTTGTGCGGCAGGGTGACGTTGGCGCCGACACCGCCCTCGGCGGCGAAGGCCTCCAGGCCGGCCAGGAACGCTTCCGGGGCCAGGTCGATCGCGCGGTAATCCACCGCGACGCCTTCCTGGCGACCAAACGCAGCATGGATCTGCGGCGACTTCGAGTGGGCAACGGGGTGTCCGAAGACGGCGTAACGGTCGGTCATGGAATCCTCAAGCTGGCTAGACTGATGCTCTTTCGTGCACGGACCTGGATGATGCGTCTCACCCCGCCCCTGCTGGTGCTCACCGCCAGTCTACTCTCTGCCCCCGTGGCGATGGCGTTGAACGAGTACGGCATCGAAGGCATGGGCGTGGTCTCCACCCGCGCCGACGAGGGCCGCGCCACGATCAGCGCCGATGGCCAGCGCATCGTCTTCGCCCGCCACGGCGAGGCCGGCTGGGGCCTGTGGCAGGCGCGCGTGGTCGACGGCCGCTGGCAGCAGGCGCAGGCGCTGCCGGTGGACGTGGCCGGCGAGGTGGTCGATCCGTACTTCAGCCGCGACGGGCGCTGGCTGCTGTTCGCGGCCGGGCGCGATGGCGCGCTGGCGCTGTACCGGGCCGCGGTCGCCGCCGATGGCCAGCTGGGCGAGGCGCACCTCCTGGCGGGCGACGGTGGACGCCGCGAAGAACGCGGGCCGGCCCTGAGCGCGGATGGCCAGCGGCTGCTGTTTGCACGCCAGCAGGGACGTGGCGCCGGCTGGGACCTGTTCGTGGCAACGCTGGACGCGCAGGGCACGCGTGGCCCGGCCGGCGCACTGACCGCGTTGAACACTGCCGACGACGAGACCGACGGCGACTGGCTGGGCAACGACGGCGCGGTGGTGTTCAGCCGTGGCAGCGGCGCGAACGCGCAGGTGTGGAGCAGCAGTTGTGCGTGGAGCGGCGTGGCGCTGCAGCCGCTGGGGCTGTCGTTCAACCAGGCCGGTGGCTGGACCGGCGCGCCGGTGATCGACAACGCCAAGCCGGGCGAAATGATGGTGGCCAGCAGTGCGGCGAAGGCGCCGCGTGCCGGTGGCGTGGACGTATACCGGTTGGCGGTGCCGAAGGCGGTGGCGGTGCCGGGGTGCGTGCCGGGCGCACGCTGACGGCGCTGCCGGTAGATCCACGCCATGCGTGGATGATCGTTCGGTAGGTGCCAACCTGGGTCGGCACGTGTGCAAGCGCCAACCCAGGTTGGCGGCTACCAGAACGCGGGGGTCAGCGCGACAACACCTTGGCGCGCTGCTGCTCGTACTCGACCTCGCTCAGCTGGCCGTTGTCCTTGCGCTGGTTCAGCGCGGCCAGTTCGGCCTGCACGCTCTCCGGCAGGGCCTGCTCACGGGCCACGTGGCGGGCGGCCGAGAGCTGCTCTGGCGGGCGCTTGCCGGCCCGCCAGGCGGCGATGAAGACACCGACGATGATGGCGCCGAACACCAGCGTACCGATGCCCCAGATCAACCATTGCATCCATCCCAGTTCGGGTCCCATCGCGCATTCCTCCGTCTATCGAGGCGCTATTGTCAGCGCTCGCGCAGCCATCGCGCCACCTGCGGCGCGAAATAGGTCAGCACGCCATCGGCACCGGCGCGCTTGAAGCCCAGCAGCGACTCCAGCACGCAGGCGCGCTCGTCCAGCCAGCCATTGGCGAAGGCGGCCTTCATCATCGCGTACTCGCCACTGACCTGGTAGGCGAAGGTCGGCACGCCGAAGGTCTCCTTCACCCGGCGCACCAGGTCCAGGTAGGGCATACCCGGCTTGACCATCACCATGTCGGCGCCTTCTTCCAGGTCCAGCGCGATCTCGCGCAGCGCCTCGTCGCCGTTGGCCGGGTCCATCTGGTAGGTCTTCTTGTCGGCCTTGCCGAGACTGGCCGCGCTGCCCACCGCATCGCGGAACGGGCCATAGAACGCCGAGGCGTACTTGGCCGAGTAGGCCATGATGCGCACGTTGAGGTGGTGCTCGGCATCCAGCGCGCGGCGGATCGCACCGATGCGGCCGTCCATCATGTCCGACGGCGAGACGATGTCCGCGCCGGCTTCGGCATGCGACACCGACTGCTTGACCAGCGCCTCGACGGTGATGTCGTTCAGCACGTAGCCCTTGTCGTCGATGATGCCGTCCTGGCCATGGGTGGTGTACGGATCCAGCGCCACGTCGGTCATCACCCCCAGTTCCGGGAAGCGCGACTTCAGCGCGCGGATCGCGCGCTGGGCCAGGCCGTCTTCGGACCAGGCGGCCGAAGCGTCCAGCGACTTCAGCGACGGGTCGATCACCGGGAACAGATCGATCACCGGAATGCCCAGCTCCAGCGCCTCTTCGGCCACCTTCAGCAGCTCTTCGATCGACAGCCGCTCCACGCCCGGCATCGACGGCACTGCGGTGCGGCCGGCCTGTTCGTGCACGAACACCGGGTAGATCAGGTCGTCGGTGGTCAGCGTGTTCTCACGCATCAGGCGGCGCGAGAACTCGTCGTGGCGCATGCGGCGCGGGCGGTACAGCGGATGGGACATGGCAGGCTCCGAGGAGTGGCTATTGCAACAGGTAACCCTGCGGCAGCAGGGGTTCGGGCAAAGGGCGTTCGCCGAGCGCGTCGAGCTGGTCGATTTCGATGGTGCGCACCAGCGCATCCAGCGGCAGGTCGTTCGGCTCCAGGCCGAACGGGTCCTCCATTTCTTCGCCCAGCTGGTCCAGGCCGAAGAAGGCATAGGCCAGCACCGCCGACAACACCGGCGTACCCCAGCCCAGCGAGCTGGCCAGGCCGAACGGCAGCAGCACGCAGAACATCCACGCGCAGCGGTGCAGCAGCAGGGTGTAGGCGAACGGCAGCGGCGTGGTCAGGATGCGCTCGCAGCCAGCCTGGATCGACGACATCGCGTGCAGGCGCTGTTCCAGCTGGGTGTAAAGGATCGGGTCCAGTTCGCCGCTGCGCAGCGGCTGGGCCAGTTCGGCGGCGATCATCGCCAGCAGTGCGTCAGGGACGTTCTCGCGCTGGCCCAGCTGCTCGCGCTGCGGCTTGTCCAGCCAAGGCACGGCCGCCAGCGCCACCACCCGCCCGCGCAGGCGCGCCGCCAGGGCATGGGCGAAGGCCGTGGTGAGGTAGGCGATGCGACGGCGGCGGCCTGCATCGTCAGGCAGCAGCAGGTGCACCTGGCGGGCCAGCGAGCGCGATTCGTAGACCAGTTGGCCCCACAGCTTGCGGCCTTCCCACCAGCGGTCGTAGCAGGCGCTGTTGCGGAAGCTGAGGAAGATCGACAGGACCAGGCCGAGCAGGGTGAACGGGGTCACCGAGAAGCGCTCGATGCCGGTCGGCGGCGCCAACTCCACCACCGCCGCCACGGCAATGGACAGGATCAGGATGGCCAGCACCTTCGGCGCGATCGCCGGAACGATCGAGCCGCGCAGGATGTACAGCAGTTGCCAGCCGTGGGGACGGGGTCGGATGATCATCGGGCAGCCGCGCCGGGCGCGGATTCACAGGCACGCGGGGGGCTCGCGCAGTCATTCATTGTACGCCCCTGCCCGGCCACCGGCCGTGTGCCTGCGACGCCCGGTCGCACCCGCCAGCGGGTTCAGATCACGCCGCCGCCCAAGCCCAGGCGCAGGATGCCAACCACCACCACGATGCCGTTCAGCACCAGCCCGGCCCAGGCCCGGCCACGCTTGCTGGGGTGGGTGAACAGGATGCCCAGCGCGGCGATCACCGCGCCAACGGCGGCAAACGGGATCAGGAACCAGTTGCCCCAGCCCAGCAGCGGAATCAGTGCCAGGATCATCCACAGCAGCGCCAGCACACCCCACAACAGACTGATCACACCCATGCCGCCCTCCTGCAGTTGGTTCCTGGCCCCACCATAATCGTTCCCGGGGCCGCCGCCTACTGTCGTTGGCAGGGCTGTCACCGGCACCGTGCTAGCGTCTGGGCTGCCTGCCCACGGGCGGGTGTTGGCGCCGATTCAGAGTGGCCCGCCGATGATCGCAACCAGTCCTACAGGGGTCGTGCCATGAACATCCGTTGGGCCGCGGTGGCGGCCATCCTGCTGGTCAGCGCCGGCTGCGCCAGTACTTCCAAGGTGATGCTGGGCCGCGCCCGGGCACCGATCGATCCGGCGCTGGTGCAGATCTATTCGACGCCACCGGCCGGCTCCCAGGAGATTGCCCAGCTGGAGTCGGCCTCGGCGGTCGGCTTCGGCACGCAGGGCCAGACCGATGCCGCGGTGGCACGCCTGAAGCGTGAAGCGGCGGCACTGGGCGCCAATGGCGTGGTGCTGATGGGGGTAGGCAGCAGCGGCTCGCCAGTCGGCATGTCGGTGGGTGCCGGCACCTTCGGTTCGCATGTCGGCGGTGGCGTCGGCATTGGCATTCCGACCACGCAGAAGCGTGCGGCCGGCGTGGCGATCTGGGTGCCGAACCCGGCACCGCCGGCGCGATTGCCGACACAGGTGATCACCCCGCAACCGCAACGCTGACGCGATTCGGTAGTGCCGGCCGCTGGCCGGCAACCTCGGGAATTCCTGCGCAAAGGGAATGCCGGCCAGCGGCCGGCACTACCCGGTGATGCTCAGCGCTTGTACTTCGGCACGAACACCTTGTTGACCGCGTCGGCCAGCTGGTCCGGCGGCAGCAGGCCCTGGTCGAGCAGGAAGTTGTTGAACGCCAGGCGGTCGAACTTCGCGCCCAGTGCCAGCTCGGTCTGCATGCGCAGTTCCAGGATGCGGGTGTAGCCGTAGAAGTAGCTGCCGGCCTGGCCCGGCATGCGCACCATGTAGCGGTCCAGTTCCTGGGTGGCCATCGCCTTGGACAAACCCACCTGCTCCATCAGCACGCGCTCGCCGTTGGCACGGTCGGTCAGGCCAAGGTTGAGCATCGGGTCGAGCATTGCGCGCGCTGCACGCAGCAGGCGGAACTGCAGGGCGATCATCTGCCCGTCCAGCGGCTCGTAGGGCACCATCTCGGCTTCGGCATACAGCGCCCAGCCTTCTACGTTCACCGAATTGAACGCGAACATGGTGCGCGCCAGCGACACCCCACGCTCGACCATCGCGGTGAACTGCAGCTCGTGGCCGGGGCGGCCTTCATGCGCACTCAGGGTCCAGGCGGCCGAACCGAAGTTGAAATCGTCGTACTGTGCGCCCGGGCCGGCGGCCGGGTTGCCCAGCGGCAGCACGAAGGTGCCCTGCTGCCCGGTGTTGTTGACCAGCGGCGCCGGCAGGAAGTGCGGGGCCGGGCTGGCCGCGCTCTCGGCCGCCGAACCCAGGCGCATCTGCATGGCGCGCTTGGGGACATCGACGATGGCGTGCTCGCGGATCAGCGGATCGATCGCATCGATCACCTTGCGGTAGTGGCCTTCCAGCTGGTCGTCGGCGATCTTGTCGGCCTTCAGCGCGCGGATCACCGCCACCGGGTCGCTCGGGTCGGCCACCTTCAGGCCCTTGTCCTTCACCACCAGCGGCGCCAGCTGCTGCATCGCCGAGCGGGTTTCCATGAACTCCAGCTGCGCGCGCTGCATCAGCAGCTTCGGGTCGATGTCGATGCCTACCTGCTTGAGCTGGTAGGCGTACAGCGGCGCCGGCAAGCGTGCATCGGTGCGCGCCTTGGGCAGCACGTCCTTGCGCGTCCACGCCGCGTAGTCCTTCATCTGCCCGGCCAGCGTCTTCATCGCTTCATCGGCACCGGCGATCTGGTACTTCTTCAGCAGCGACTCGATGCCGCTGATGTAGGTCTCGACGTTGTCCAGCGACTGCTGCACTTCGATCTTCGTCGGCTGCAGCAGGCTGCTGTCCTTCAGCCGCTCCTCGTAGCGCTGGCGTGCCAGCGTGGTGAAGGCGGTGCCGCCCGGCTGCAGGCCGGCATAGGCCTTGAGACGATCGATCGCCTTGGCCCGGCGCTCGGCTGGCACCTGGTCGGACAGCAGCAGGTTGAGGCCGCTGAACACCGTCTGCGGTGCGTCGGTCCACGGCAGCAGATACTTCTCGTTGAGCTCGCTGCCTTCGATGTTCTGGCTGGCGGCATGGATCATGATCTCCAGGTCCTGGCGGACGTTGGGATCCTTCTCGGTGGCCAGCTTCGCCTTCAGTTCGTCGCGCGCCTTGGCCATCGCCGCGCGGTAGCGCTTGTCGTTGTCGGGACCGAGATCGGCCACCTTGTCGTCATAGCCAGGCACACCGAAGAAGCCGGTTTCCTCTGGCTGGAACGGGCCCTGGGCATCGAGCAGGATCTGCGCCAGTGCATTGCTGCGGGCCACCCAGGCCGGGCTGGCCGGCGTGGCGGCCTTGGCGGTGGGTGCGGCCAGCGCCGGCGGGGCGGACAGCAGCGGGGCGGCGGTCAGGGCCAGGGCAACGGCCAGCGCGATCGGCTTCATGGTGCACTCCAGGACAGGGTTGCCCGCACCCTACGCGCTCAGGGCGATGGCGACAATCTGCGGGAAGTCATGGCGACCGGGCTGTGCGGCCGGCTCCGCGGAAACCTGCCGGGGAAGAGTCGACTGTCAGTCGACTATCGCGCGCAGCGCGGGGTTCTTCGGGGGTTTTGGAGAGCAGTCGATGCCCCTCCCTCGCCTGCCCTTGGAGGTCACAGCGCCGCGGCAAGTGGGCATTCACCGCGATCACGGCATTCCTGCAGCGCGCACTCGTCCGCCGCTTCATTGTCATCCAGCGCGCTCAGGTCGAAGGTCTGCTTGTTCTCGCCCAGCACGTACATCACCGGGTAATCCCATACGTCATCGCGGCGGCTGCCCTGCACGAACAACCGGCCGTGCGCGCGGGAGCCCTGCAGGGCCACGGTCAGGCCGACGTCGCGCTGGCCGTCGATCGCGGTCTGCATGCTGCCCAGCGGCATCGATCCGGTACGCAGGGGTTCGCCGAACGCTTCCACCAGTTCGACACTGCAGCCGGCGCGCCGCAACGCCTCGCGCATCGGCGGGCTCTCGCGTGCCGCCTCGCTCCAGCGCAGCACGCTCCAGGCCACGATGCCGCCGGCCACGCCCAACACCATCACGACGGTCAGGGGCATCGCCCAGCGCCAGTGCCGGCTCCACCATCCGGCGGGTCGGGTGCAGTGACTGGGAATGGGCGGTGGCAGGGTCATTGGCGGGCTCCTTCCCGGCTGTGGATCAGGGTTTCAGGCAACGCCCCAGGAAGGCTTCGGCCACGCGGTAACGATGCAGGGCATCGGCGCCGGACAGGCCATGCTTGGCACCCGGGTAGGTCATCAGCTCGAACGGCTGGCCGCGCTTCTGCAGCGCGCTCATCAGGCTGGTCGAGTTGGTGAACAGCACGTTGTCATCGGCCATGCCGTGGATCAGCAGCAGCGGCGAGCGCAGGCCGTCGATGTGGGTCAGCACGCGCGCCTCGCGGTAACCGGCTTCATTGCGCGCCGGCAGATCCATGTAGCGTTCGGTGTAGTGGCTGTCGTACAGGCCCCAGTCGGTGACCGGGGCGCCGGCCACGCCGCAGGCGTAGCTGTCGGAGGCCTTGGCCAGCAGCATCAGGGTCATGTAACCGCCGTTGGACCAGCCCTGCACGCCGATGCGCGCCGGGTCCACCCACGGCTGCTGCTTCAGCCAGGCCACGCCGCGCAGCTGGTCGGTCACTTCCACCGTGCCCTGCCTGCCGTACAGCGCGCCACCGAAGTCGCGGCCACGGCGCGGGGTGCCACGGTTGTCCAGCGAGAACACCACGTAGCCCTGCTGGGCCAGGTACTGGTTGAACAGGTGATCGCCGCGGCCGGGCCAGCTGTCGGTGACGGTCTGGCTGGCCGGACCGCCATACACGTACACCGCCACCGGGTAGCGCTTGGACGGATCGAAACCGGCCGGCTTGATCAGGCTGTAATTGAGCGGGGTCTTGCCGTCGGCTGCGGTGAGCGTGCCGAACTCGACCGGGCGCTGTGCATCGCGGTAGCGCGCATACGGATGCTTGGGATCGGCCAGGTCGTTCTCGACCAGGGTGGCGATCTTCTCGCCGTTGGCGCGGAACAGTTCGATCTGCGGCGGCGTGCTGCTGTTGGACCAGCTGTCGACATAGACGCTGGCGTTGCGCGCGAAGCTGGCGCTGTGCATGCCCGGCGCCTTCGACAGGCGCTGCGGCTGGCCGCCCTGCAGCGACACCGCGTAGATCTGGCTTTCGCGCGAGCTGTCGATGCCGGCACGGAAGTAGGCCTTGCCGGCCTTCTCATCGACCGCCAGCAGTTCGTCCACCGGCCAGTTGCCCTGGGTCAGCGCGATGGTCTTGCCTGCGCTGTCGATGCGGTACAGATGCTGGAAACCGGTGCGCTCGGACGACCACAGCACGCTGCCGTCCTGCAGGAAACGCAGGCTGTTGTGCAGCGGCACCCAGGTCGGGCTGGTCTCGTGGGCGAGCACGCGCTGGCGGTTGGAATCGAGCGCCACTTCCACCAGGTCCAGCTGCTTCTGGTCACGCGACTGGCGCTGGAAGCTCAGGTGCCGGGCATCGCGCCAGTCGACGCGGGCCAGGTAGATGTCCTGTTCCTTGCCCAGGTCGACCCAGCGCGGCTGCGCGTCGGCGGCCGGTGCGATCACGCCCAGCTGCACGCGCACGTTGGCATCGCCGGCGGCCGGATAGCGCTGTTCGATCACATCGGTGCGGTCGGCGTAGACCTCGTAGCGTTTCTGCACCGGCACCGGCGCTTCGTCGATGCGGGCAAAGGCAATGGCCGAATCATCCGGCGCCCACCAGTAACCGGTGTGGCGGTCCATTTCCTCGTCGGCGACGAACTCGGCCACGCCGTTGCCGATGGTGCTGCTGCCGTCGCCGGTCAGCTGCAGCTGCTTGCCGCTGGCCAGATCGATCACCCACAGGTTGCGGCCGCGGATGAAGCTGACGAAGCCGCCCTTCGGCGACAGCTTGGCGTCGGTGGCAAAGCCTTCGCCGTGGGTCAGCTGGCGCACGGCCGCGGCACCCTGCTGCTTGAGGTCGTACAGGTACAGCTCGCCACCCAGCGGGAACAGAAGACGCTGCGCGTCCGGCGACCACTGGTAATCGACGATGCCGGTCATCGCGGCGATGCGCTGGCGCTCGCGGCGGGCCTTCTCTTCGTCGCTGAGGGTCTCGGTGCCCGGCAGCACAACCTTGGAATCGACCAGCAGGCGGGTCTGGCCGCTGCCGATGTCGTAGCTCCACAGGTCCAGCTGGTTGCGGTCGCTGTCCTTGCCGCGCAGGAAGCTGACCTGCGAACCGTCTGGTGCCACCTTGGGCTTCATCAGGGTCGGGCCGGACAGCGGCAGCGGGCCGGTGATGGCTTCCAGGGTCAGCTTTTCAGCGTGGGCAGCGGTTGTGGTGGCGAGCATGAGGGCGAGCGAAGCGAACAGGTGGCGCATGGAGGATCCCGGCAAACGGCAGGTCCGCCCCCGCGTCGGGCGCGGAGCGGTCATCCCCCATCCTAACCAAGCCTGTGCGGGAAGGCAGCATGACCTTCTGCCCATGGCCCGGTGCTGGAGTCAGAGCCCTTTGCGCTGCAAAGGGATCCGACCCCGGGGCGGTCAACGCTGGCCGAACAGGTGCTTGCGTTCTTCGTCGCTGAGCGGCTTGCCGGCGTTGGGGTTCACCTGCTGGCGCAGGGCGTAGGCCCGCTGGGTGGCCGGGCGCGCGGCAATCGCCTCGTGCCAGCGCTTGAGGTTGGGGAAGGCGGCGAAATCGACCGGAATCCTGTCGTAGGCGCCGATCCACGGGTAGCTGGCCATGTCAGCGATGGTGTATTCCTCGCCGGCCAGGAACGCATGCTGGGCCAGGCGCTTGTCCATCACCCCGTGCAGGCGGCGTACTTCGTTGTCGTAGCGCTCGATCGCGTACGGGATCTTCTCCGGTGCGTACACGTGGAAGTGGCCCATCTGGCCACTCATCGGGCCCAGCCCGGCCATCTGCCAGAACAGCCATTCCAGCGTGGTGACGCGGCCACGCGCGTCGCTGGGCAGGAAGCGGCCGGTCTTCTCGGCCAGGTACAGCAGGATCGCGCCGGATTCGAACACGCTCTGCGGTGCGCCGCCATCGGCCGGAGCGTGGTCGACGATCGCCGGCATCTTGTTGTTGGGCGAGATGGCCAGGAATTCAGGCTTGAACTGCTCGCCCGAGCCGATGTTGACCGGATGGATGCGGTACTCCAGGCCGGCTTCCTCCAGCAGCAGGGTCACTTTGTGGCCGTTCGGGGTGGGCCAGTAATACAGGTCGATCATGGCAGCGGCTCGGGGTACGGAAGGGAACCTGAAGTCTAGTGCGTGAGTTGGGTTGGCACCGTCATGGCGGGCCAGTAACCTCGCCACTCCCCCGCAACGCAGCATCCCCCGCATGAGTGCAAACCGTCCGCCGCTCTCCCCCCTGTCGACCCTGATCTTCGCCTCGCGCTGGCTGCAGCTGCCGCTGTACCTGGGCCTGATCGTGGCGCAATGCGTCTATGTCTACCTGTTCGGCAAGGAACTGTGGCACCTGATCTCGCACTCGCCGTCGATGGGCGAGCAACAGATCATGCTGATCGTGCTGGGCCTGATCGACGTGGTGATGATCTCCAACCTGCTGGTGATGGTGATCGTCGGTGGCTACGAGACCTTCGTCTCGCGCCTGCGTCTGGAAGGCCACCCGGACCAGCCGGAATGGCTGAGCCACGTCAATGCCAGCGTGCTGAAGGTGAAGCTGGCGATGGCGATCATCGGCATCTCCTCGATCCACCTGCTGAAGACCTTCATCGCCAGTGGCGGGCTGGGTGCCATGCCGTTCTGCACGCCGGACCGCATGGCGCTGGCCGCCGAGAACATCGCCGCGGCGCAGTGCACCAACCTGACCCCGGACGGTGTGCTGTGGCAGACCATCATCCACTGCGTGTTCATCCTGTCGGCGATCGGCATCGCCTGGACCGACAAGCTGATGTCCAACAGCCACAGCAAGCCGCACGACCACTGACCTCGTTGCCGGCAGCGGCATGACGCCGCTGCCCCATCCCGGCCATCGCCCCTTGTACGCGGCGGTGGCCGGGATGCTAGATTGCACCCTCGCCGTTGCCGGCGGTGGCGTCGGGAAACGTCACCCTGCCGCGCCCGGACCGCAGGTCCCGGCCATGCGTATCAATGATTTACGTCACGTCGTCTTCTAGAGGGGAGCAGGATGTCGCACGTCTCAACGATCACCGCCGCGCGCCGGTGGCTGCCGGTTGCCCTGGCACTGGCGCTGGCCGCCTGCTCGGGCAAGGAAGAAACACCCGCACCGGCGCCGGGCGCCGCCCCGGCGGCCACGGCACCGGCCGCCCCGGCGGTCGCGGCCAAGGTGCAGTCGATGGGTACCGAACAGCTGCGTGAATCGGCCAGCCAGGCCCTGCGCGAGAACCGCATGTATGCCCCGGCCGGCGACAACGCCATCGAGTACTACCTCGCCCTGCGCGACAAGACGCCGGACGATGCGTCGGTGAAGAGCGCACTGACCGATCTGCTGCCCTACACCCTCATCGCCGCCGAACAGCACCTGGGCCGCGAGGATTTCACCGAAGCGCAGCGGCTGGTGGCACTGATCGAGAAAGTGGATGCGTCCGCGCCGGCACTGCCGCGGCTGAAGGATGGCCTGGCCAAGGGCGTGCAGAACGCCGCCAAGCGCACCGAGGCCGAAGCCGAGAAGGCGAAGAAGGACGCCGAGGACCGCAGCAAGCAGCAGACCGAGCAGCAGCGCCTGGCCGAGCAGCGTGCCAAGGAAGCCGACGCCGCCAAGCAGATCGCCGCGCAGCAGGATGCCACGCGCCGCGACAACGAGCGCCAGGAGGCCGAGCGCCAGGCCGCCGCCCGTCGCGAGGCCGAGCAGAAGCAGCAGCAGGCCGCTGCCCAGCAGGCCAGTGCGGCACGCCAGGCCGCCGCACCGGCCGCCGCTGCCGCACCCAACCTGCGCCCGGTCAGCACACCGGCGCCGCGCTATCCGGCCGAGGCGCTGCGTGCGGGTACTTCCGGCGAGGTGCTGGTGGAAATCACGGTCGGCACGGACGGTTCGGTGATCAACGCCCGCGTGCTGCGTGCAACCCCGTCGCGCGTGTTTGATCGCGAGGCGCTGAACGCGGTGAAGCGCTGGCGCTTCGAGCCGGTCGGCGCGCCGGTCACCACCCGCCGCACGCTGGTATTCGCACCGGGCGGCTGACCACAGAAAAGGGGACGGAGGGGATCAAGTCGCTTCCGCCCCGCCCTGACACCAAGGCCCGGCATGCCCGGGCCTTGTGCGTTTCAGGCCGCCGCGTCGATCAGCCGCTGCAGCGCAGGGTCGCGCGCGGCCAGGATCTGGAACAGGCCCAGCGCGTGCAGGCCGGGCAGCAGTGCACGCAGGTCGGCCTCGGCAGTGGCGCGGGTGGCAGCGGAACTGGCCGGATCCTGCCAGTGGCGGACGCTGGCCAGGAAGGCACCGACGCTGCCTTTGCGCACGGTGAGGCCGTTCACCTGCACCTCGTTCTGATGGTCGGGGAGGATATCCTGTGGCCGCATGAGGGTGCTCCTGTGAGATTGGGCGCCCAGTGTGGCGCTCGCGCGCGGGCGTTTCTGCCGTATAACTGCCAACCAATATGGCAGATCAGACACCAGTGCGCTTGATCGACCCGGCTTTGGCGAACACCGAAGGCGGCCCCAGCGTGCTCGCTTCCCAGCTGCGCGTGCCCGGACGACGCCGCACCGCGCGCCACCAGCATGTGCGCGGCCAGTTGCTGGGCGCCCACCGCGGCCTGCTGCGGATCGAGGCCGGCGACCTGCACTGGCTGCTGCCGGCGGGGCACGTCGCCTGGATTCCGCCCTCGCTGCCCCACGCACTGGTGGGCGCGGACGGGTTCGATGGCTGGAGCCTGTACTTCAGCGCTGCGGCCTGCATGGAACTGCCCACGACACCGCGCATTTTCCAGCCCAGCACGCTGTTGCAGGCCGCGACGATGCGGGCGCTGCAATGGCAGCAACGGGCACTGGACGCGGCGCAGGAACGCCTGGCCGGCGTGATCGCCGATGAGATCACTGCCAGCACACCGCTACCGCTTGCCCTGCCGCAACCGCGCGACCGACGCCTGCGGCGGATCGCCGCCGCACTGGCGCGCACCCCGCACGACAACCGCAGCATCGAGGACTGGTCCGCCAGCGGCGGGCTGTCCAGCCGCAGCCTTGCCCGCCATTGGCTGGCCGAGACCGGTATGACGCTGAGCCAGTGGCGGCAGCGACTTCGCGTGCTGCTGGCGTTGCCACACCTGCTGATGGGTGAGTCGGTGATCCGTGTTGCGCTGTCGCTGGGCTACGACACGCCCAGCGCCTTCATCGCCGTGTTCAAGCGTGAGATGGGGGTAACGCCGGCGCGGTATGGAAAAGGGGACGGAGGGGATTAAGTCGCTTCTGCCCGGCCCCACAGCCTCGCGCGGCAACCTCTGATGGCCTTGCCTGCGATGGTCACGGCACGCTGGGACTCCCTTGCAAACGCGGATTCCCATGCCCAGACAAGCGCGCCTGATGTTGGCCGGCTACGCCTATCACGTGACCCAGCGCGGAGTGAACAGAGGTGCAATCTTCGTCGACGATATCGACCGGCAGCTGTTCCTGCACCTGCTGCGCAGTGCATTCGACAAGTACCACGTAGCGCTGCATGCATATGTACTGATGGGCAACCACATCCATCTTCTGGCCACGCCAACGACGCCGCTGGGGCTGGCCAACGCCATGCGCGTGCAGGGCAACAACTACGTGCAGGCCTTCAACCAGCGGCATGGACGCAGCGGCCCGCTCTGGCAGGGCCGCTTTCATTCCTCGATGATCGATACCGATGCCTATCTTCTCAGTGTGTACCGCTACATCGAACGCAACCCGGTCCGGGCCGGCATGGTCACCGCTGCGGAAGATCATCCGTGGTCCAGCGCTCAGGGCCATCTGAACCAGCGCGATGATCCTCTGCTGACGCCGCACCCCGCCTTCCTGGCGATTTCGCCCGACACCGAACGCAGAGCCGCACTGTATGCGCAGTTCCTGCGTGATACGGGCGCGTCTGCCGACGTGCCTGCCATCCGTGCCCATAGCAGCAGGCAACGACCGTTGGGGGACGCAGCCTTCCTGCAGAGGGTGGAAGAGACCCTTGGGCGATCCGTGGTGATGCGGGCCAGGGGACGTCCTCGAAAAACGGGGACGGAAGAGGCAAAAACGACTTAATCCCCTCCGTCCCCTTTTTCGCGCTTAGCCGGAGATCGCCAGGCGCTCGTTGTGGTAGCGGCGCACGGCCGCGAACCACAGCAGCGCGGCCAGGCCCAGGCTGGCGCCGAGGTAGATCGCCCACACCGATGGGGTGATCATCTCGTGGCGGATCACCTTCAGCAGCATCTGGTTCTGCGACAGGAACGGCACTGCGTACTGCCACAGCTCGCTCTTCAGCGGATACGCCACCAGCGCGTAGCCCGGCAGCATCGGCAGCAGCATCAACCAGGTCATGTGGCTCTGCGCTTCCTTCATGCTCTTGGCGGCGGCCGAGAGAAAGGTCAGCAGCGAGGTACCGATCAGCAGCATCGGCAGCATCACCAGCAGCATCTGCAGCATCGAGCCGATGTTCATGTTGAACTGGCGGCCGACATTGCCCGGTGCGATCTGCGCGCTCACCTTGAATGCCACCAGGGTCAACAGCAGCGAAATGAAGCCAACCACGCAGGCCGCCGCGATCTTGCCGCTGACGATCGCGCTGCGCGAGCCGGGCGTGGCCAGCAACGGCTCCAGTGACTGCCGCTCACGCTCACCGGCGGTGGCATCCATCACCAGATAGGCGCCGCCGATGAACGAGGTCAGGGTCAGCAGCACCGGCAGCAGCATCGACAGGATCATGCCGCGCTTGGCTTCGGCACTGGCCATATCCTGGCGTGCCACATCCAGTGGGCGTGCCACCTGCGCGTCGATGCCACGCGACATCAGCCGCAGCGCGCCCACCTGGCCGTTGTAGGTGGCCAGGGCAGCTTCCAGACGCGCACTGGGAACTTCAGCGGCGCGACGGGTGCTGTCCTTGATCACCTCCACCAGTGCCGGCTTGCCATCGGCCCAGTTGCTGCCGAAGTCATCGCTGATGCGCAACGCGACGTCGATGTCCTGGCTGCGGATCGCCTCTGCCAGTTCCTTCGGTGCCGGGGTGGCATTGAGGCCCTGCGCAGCAAGGAAGCGCACCAGGTTGGGCGCGTTCTCCGCACCGATGGTGGGAATCTGCAACGGTTGTTCGATCTGCGTGCGCACCCGGCTTTCGGCCAGCTTGCCCATGCCCAGCAGCAGTACCGGGTACAGCAGCGGCCCGAACAGCAGGGTCAACAGCAAAGTGCGGCGATCGCGCGACAGATCGCGCAGTTCCTTGCGCATCACCGTCATCAGGGTCGACATCATGCTCATGCGTGCAGGCCCTCTTCGCTGCCGATCAGTGTCACGAATGCATCTTCCAGATTGGGCTCGCCGGCCTGCGCGCGCAGTTCATCGGCACTGCCGGCGGCCATCACCGTGCCCTTGGCGATGATCACGATGTGGTCGCACAGCGCCCCGACCTCCTGCATGATGTGGCTGGACAGGATCACGCAGCGGCCTTCCTCGCGCAGCCCCAGCAGGAAGCGGCGCAGTGCGCGGGTGGTCATCACGTCCAGGCCGTTGGTCGGTTCATCCAGGATGACATTGCGCGGATCATGCACCAGCGCGCGCGCGATCGCGGTCTTGGTGCGCTGGCCCTGCGAGAAGCCATCGGTCTGCCGGTCGAGGATGTCGCCCATGTCCAGTGCATGGGACAGCACCTCGATGCGTTCGCGGATCATCTGCGCGGACAGGCCGTGCAGTTCGCCGAAGTAGGCGATGTTCTCGCGTGCGGTCAAGCGCTTGTAGACGCCACGCGCATCGGGCAGCACGCCGAGGTGGCGGCGCACTTCCACTGGGTCGCGCGCAGCGTCGATGCCATCGACGGTGATGCTGCCCTGGTCGGGGGTCATCAGCGTGTAGAGCATGCGCATGGTGGTGGTCTTGCCGGCGCCGTTGGGGCCAAGCAGGCCGGTGATGCGGCCATCCTCGGCGCGGAAGCCGACGTTGGACACCGCCTGGATGCGCCCGCTGCGGGTGTCGAAGGCCTTGTGCAGGTTGTCGGCGACGATCATGGTTCCCATCCGTTGAACGAGGTGAACGCCGGCACGTAGCTCAGCGTGTCCAGGCAGCTGGCGTCGAGCGCCTTGGCATCGGTCTTGTCGATGAACTGGCCGAGCAGGCGCGGCATGCAGCCGGCAGCCAGGGTGCCGTGGCCCTGACCGCGGGCCACCAGCGCGCGGCCGTTGGGCAGGCCCTTGAGGACCTGTTCGGCGTAGCGCGGCGGGGTAACCGGATCCAGCTCACCGGACAACAGCAGCGCCGGTACCTCACTGCGCAAGGGATCGGCATTGGCCGGCGCAGCAGGCTGGTGCGGCCATACCGGGCAGGCGGCGAAGAACGCACTGGCCACTTCATTGCCGAACAGGCGGTCTGGGTTCGCAGGCGGTGCGCGGTAGCGCGGTGCATCCTCGCTGCAGATCACCGACCATTGCATGCCGCGGTTGATCTGGAAATCCATGCTGCGGTTGGCACCGCGCGCCAGCGATGCCAGCGGTGCATAGCGACCCTGTGCGGCTTCATCCAGCACCAGCGGCAGCAGCGAGGAGAACTGCGCCACGTAGGAGAAGGCGAACGCCAGGCCCACCACGCTGTCCGGGCTCAGCACGTCCTGGCGTGGCGCGTTGGTGCCCGGGTCGCGATAGTCGACGGTTACCGGTGCACGGCGCAGGGTTGCAACCACGCTGCGCAGCTGGGCAGCGGTATCGACCGGGAAACGCTTGCTGCACGCCGCATTCTTGCGGCACTGCGCTGCCTGTAGCGTGATCGCGTCTTCGAAAGTGTTGGCGAAATCTCCGCCGACCACCAGCTCATTGGGCACCACGCCGTCGATGACGATGCTGCGGGTGTGCTGCGGGTAGGCGCCGGCATAGCGCTGGGCCACCCGGGTACCGTAGGAGCCGCCGACCAGGTTGAGCTGGTCCACGCCCAATGCCTGGCGTACCGCGTCCAGGTCGGCGATCGCCTCGCTGGTGGTGTAGAAGCGCGCGTCGGCGCGTCCCTTCAGCGATGCGGCGCAGCGCTGGGCGTAGTCGCGCAGCAGGGCCTCGCTGGGAGCGGCCTCCTCGTCGATGGGCAGCGGCTTGCCGTCCGCGCCCAGGCAGGTCAGGGGATTGGAGCCGCCGGTACCGCGCTGGTCGATCAGGAAGATGTCGCGCTGCTTGCGGACCTGGCGCAGCGCGGTGTCGACGATGACCGCCACTTCGCTGGCGGCCTGGCCGGGGCCGCCGGCAAGGAAGAACACCGGATCGGCTTGGCTGGCGCCATTGTCGCCCGACTCCAGCCAGGCGATGCGCAGGTCGATGCGGCGACCGTCAGGCCGGGCGCGGTCTTCGGGCACCTGCAACGTGGTGCATTGGGCCGCGACGTTGGCGCTGGCGCCTTCGCTGGACAGCGTGCAGGGCTGGAATGCCAGCGTGCCGTAGCGGCGGCTGGGTGCATCGGCACCGCCCCCGGCATTGCCCGAGGGTGATGGACTGCAGCCGGCCAGCATCAGGCTGGCCAGCATGGTGGCCAGTGCGAGGTGGTGTCTTTGCATCGTGCTCGTTTCCCCTGGAGGACGTTCCTGCCGACCACGACGGGCTGCCGCGGAAGATGTGACCCAACTTACACGGGCACGGCGTCGGCGGCGATGGGCAAAGACGAAACCGTCTCCGGGGCTGCACAGACCAGGCGGTCGCGTCCCTCGGCCTTGGCACGGTAGAGGGCGACGTCGGCAGCCGCCAGCAACAGCCCCAGTTCGCCCTGCCCGGCGTCCACGGCCAGGCCGACGCTGGCGGTGACGGCCACCGGCCCCTGGGCCAGGGACGCCGGCCACTGCTGCAGGCGCACACGGATCATCGCGGCCAGTTCCACCGCTTCGCGCTGCGAGCTGCCTGCCAGCACCAGCACGAACTCCTCGCCACCGTAGCGCCCCAGCAGGTGGTCGCGTCCGCGCAGGCACTGCTGCAGCACATGGGCAAAGTGGCGCAGCACCTCGTCGCCGGCCGGATGGCCCCAGCGGTCGTTGATCATCTTGAAGTGGTCCACGTCGATCAGCAGCAGCACCAACGATCGTCGCTGGCGGCGCAACTGCTGCAACCGGGCCTGGCCATCGGCCAGCACCGCACTGCGGTTGAGCAGGCCGGTCAGTCCATCGGTACGCGCGGCGTGGCGCAGATCGACCAGCATGCGTTCAACCAGCAGCAGCACCATGGCGAAACAGCGCGCCAGCTCCAGCATCACGCCGGCCAGATAGGTGGCGAACATCGGTGATCCGGTGCGCATGATGTCCTCACCGGCGTCAGGCGCAACCGGCAGCCACAGGCGAACCACATACAGCGCGGCCTCGGCCAGGAACACCGCCGCGGCCAGCCGGCAGCTGGTGCGCTGCTGCGGCGGCGCGTAGCGCAGCAGCAGCACGGCAATCCAGCCGTTGACCAGCACCGCGAACACACTGAACGCCTGCAGGCGGATGCCCAGGTCGGGCCACATCACCAGGAACGCGAAGACGCAGGCCATGAACGTGGCCGCCAGCAGCAGCGGCCGCCACAGCGGCAACGGTCGCTCGAGATGCAGGGCCACGCCCCGCAGCATCATCAGGCCGCAGGCCGCCATTGCCGCGTTGCCGGCCAGCACCGCAGGCACCAGCGGCAGATACGGGCGCAATGCCAGCAGGGTCACCCCCAGCGTCATCAGCCACAGGCTGATCGTCCATTGGCGCAGCACCGGTTGCCCTCGCAGCACCAGCAGCAGCAGCGAAAACCCCATCGCAATGCCGATGCAGAGCAGGAAGCCAAGCACGGTGATGGTAGGGAAATGCAGGGACATTCGCCGCTCGTCGGCAGGGGCGCCGCGCGCATCTTAGCGCCTTGCGGCCACCGGCTGAGGCTTCGGCCCCGGGCTGTGGAATGCAAGGTCGGAAAACGGCGAGCACCGTGCGCACACCGCAGCGCAGAATGCGGCGCACACAAGGAGACCGGCATGCACATGTGGTACCTCGGTGGCATCGACCACCGCCCGTTCCTGCACCTGTTCGAGAAGAGCGACACGGCGTTGGCCGCACTGGGCATCCAGCGCCGCTGGGCCGGCGCGCACGGCGGCCACCCCTGCCGGGTGGGACTGAGCGATCCGCCGCCGGGCAGCGAGCTGCTCCTGCTCTCGCATGTCCATCTGCCGCTGCACTCGCCCTATCACGCGTCCGGCCCGATCTTCGTACAGCGCGGGGCGACCCGATGCGTGCTGCCGCCTGGCGAAGTACCGCCCTATGTGCAGCGCCGGATGATCTCGCTGCGTGCCTACGATCACGCCGCGCTGATGCGGGAGGCGCAGATCGCCGCAGGCAGCGAGGTCGGTGCGCAGCTGGATCGGCTGTTTGCCGATCCGGCAGTGGCCTTCGTCCAGCTGCACAACGCGGCCCACGGATGTTTCTCGTGCCAGGCCGATCGGGTCGCTGTGGCATCCCCGCCGCGTGACCTTCATGACGTGATCGATGGCACGCCGGTCACGTGATCGCCCGCGCATCCGTTCAGCCCCACGTGAAGCCCGCGGGAAGGGCTTCACATGCGCAGTCACGGATCGGCATCTTCGCGGTTCCGCCGCTCGCATCGCGACTCGATACTCGCGGAGGTGCCGCCGAAAGTCCGCCGTGCAGCGCAGCTCCTGCGGTCACCGTTCCCTTTCGACGACCACAAGGATGCGCCATGTCATTCCGATCCAAACCGCTGCTGCTGGCCACCGCGTTCGCCGCCGCCGGCCTGGGCCTGGCCGGCACTGCGGCCGCCCACGGCACCATGACCACGCCGGTCAGCCGCGTCTACGCCTGCTTCCAGGGCAATCCCGAGAATCCGACCAATCCGGCCTGTGCCGCCGCCAAGGCGATCGGCGGCTCACAGGCGTTCTACGACTGGAACGGCATCAACCAGGCCAACGCCAACGGCAATCATCAGGCGGTGGTACCCGATGGCAAGCTGTGCAGCGGCAACAACCCGACCTTCCGCGGCCTGGACGTGGACCGCAGCGACTGGCAGACCACGCCGATCCAGCCCGATGCGAATGGCAGGTTCACCTTCGTGTTCAAGGCCACCGCGCCGCACGCGACCCGCGACTGGCGCTTCTTCGTCACCCGCGAGGGCTGGCAGCCGGGCAGCCCGCTGCGCTGGGCCGACCTGCAGGAATTCTGCACGCTGGGCAACACGCCGCTGTCGGCCGATGGCACCTACAAGCTGCAGTGCACGCTGCCGCAGCGCACCGGCCAGCACGTGATCTACAACACCTGGCAGCGCTCGGATTCGACCGAAGCGTTCTACACCTGCATGGACGTGCGCTTCCAGGGCGGCGGTGGTACGACACCGGCGCCGCAATGGCAGGATGCCGGCCCGGTGACCGCACGCGGCGAGCTGCCGGTCGGCACCACCCTGGCCCTGCGCGTGTTCAACGCCAACGGCAATGACGTCGAACGCGTGGAGGCCACGCTGGCCAGTGGCCAGACCGCGGCCGCGCAGTGGCCGCTGGTGCTGGCGCGCAAGGTCAATGCCAGCGCGCAGCACGCACGGATGGGCGTGCTTGCCAATGGCGTGATCACGCCGTCGGCCTCGGCCACCGCCAACCGCGTGTACCTGAAGGACGGCAACCGCTTCCAGCTCGACACCAAGGTGCCGGACCCGGGCACGCCGTCGCCGGGCGGTGATTTCGACCATGTGTACCCGGCGGGCATCGGCAGCTATGTGCCGGGCCAGACCGTGGTGAAGGGCAGCGACGGCAAGCTGTACGCCTGCCGCCCGTTCCCGGAAGGCGCGTGGTGCAACGTCAATGCCGAGGCGTATCGGCCGGGTACCGGTTCTGCCTGGCGGGATGCCTGGATCGCGTACTGATTGCACGACCGGGAGGCGATGCGACTGCATCGCCTCCCACCGGCAGGAATGCAAAGTGGGCACGCACGCACAGATGCAATTGCGTGACCACGAATTTCGTACAGATCCGATGGTCATCCTCGGCTCGGATGGGAAGACTCCTGCAGGCAGTCCCACCCTTGCAGAGGAGATCACCATGCACCTGTCCCATCGGGCCGCGCTCGCGCTGTCCGTCATTGCGGGCCTGGCCCTGTCCGGCAGCGCCTTCGCCCACGGCACCATGTCCAAGCCCCTCAGCCGCGTGAAGCAGTGCCATGAAGGCAACCCGGAAAGTCCGACCAACCCGGCCTGCGCTGCGGCCAAGGCGATCGGCGGCGCACAGCCGTTCTACGACTGGAATGGCATCAACCAAGCCCATGCCAATGGCAACCATCAGGCCGTGGTTCCGGATGGCCAGTTGTGCAGCGGCGGCAACAGCAAGTTCCGCGGTCTCGACCTGAACCGCAACGACTGGCCGACCTCGCCGATCCGCGCCGATGCGCGCGGCCGTTACACCTTTGAATTCCTGGCACCGGCGCCGCACGCCACCCGCGAATGGAAGTTCTACGTCACCCGCGATGGCTGGAAGGCCAGCGACGGGTTGCGCTGGTCAGACCTGGAGGCGTTCTGCACGCTGGGCAACACGCCGCTGTCCGAGGGCGGTGTCTACAAGCTGGACTGCCCGCTGCCCAAGCGCAGCGGCCAGCACATCATCTACAACACCTGGCAGCGCTCGGATTCGGGTGAAGCCTTCTACACCTGCATGGACGTGCGCTTCGAAGGCGGTGATGGCGTCGAACCGCCGCCGCAGTGGCAGGATGCGGGCGCGGTCACCGCACGCGGGGCGCTGGAGGTCGGGTCGACCGTGACCCTGCGCGTGTTCAACGCCAACGGCAACGACCTGGAACGCCCGGAAACCGTCCTGGCCGCCGGCCAGACCGCTCCGGCACAGTGGCCGCTGGCGCTGGCACGCAAGGTCAACGGCAGTGCCCAGCATGCCCGCGTAGGCGTGATGAGAAACGGCGTGATCACGCCGGTGGCGTCGGCTACCGAGAACCGTGTCTACCTCAAGCCGGGCAATCGCTTCGAGCTGGAAACCCGCAATCCGGGCCCGGTCGATCCGCCGCCCGGCGACTACGACTTCGTGTACCCGGCCGGTCTCGGCAGCTACATCCCCGGCCAGACCGTGGTGAAGGGCACCGACGGCAAGCTGTACGCCTGCCGCCCGTTCCCGGAAGGCGCCTGGTGCAACATCAATGCCGACGCCTATCGCCCGGGCACCGGATTCGCCTGGCGGGATGCCTGGATCGCGTACTGAGGCAGGTTCCGGGGGCGGCATGAAGCCGCCTCCGGTTCATCGGGTTGCCGGCCAGCGGCCGGCACTACCCGGATCTATTTGCTGCTGACGTACTTCTCGCGGCGGATCTGCGGGTTGCCCAGGCCGGCAGCCTTCAGCAGCTCGGCGCAGGCATCGACCATGTCCGGGTTGCCGCACAGGTAGGCGATGTCGGTGGCCGGGTCCGGGGTGAAGCCGGCCAGTGCCTGCTGCACGTAGCCGTGCTGCACGTCCGGATGCGGATCGGCCGGCAGTTCGCGCGACAGGCACGGAACATAACGGAAGTTCGGATGCTTTTCGGCGAATCTGTAGAAATCTTCGCTGTACAGCAGCTCGCCCGGGCTGCGTGCGCCCTGCAGCAGCACGATCTGCACGCCGCGCTCGGCCATGGCCGTTTCCAGCAGCGGCAGCATCGAGCGGTACGGGGTGACGCCGGTGCCGGTGGCGATCAGCAGGTAGCGGGCGTTGTGGTCGCCGGGGTTCAGGCAGAACCGGCCATACGGGCCGGACGCGCTGACCTGGCCGCCGTGCTCCAGCGCTTCGAACAAGGCCGTGGCGGCGCCGCCGGGCACGAAGCTGACCGCGATATCCACCGCCTCGCCCGGGCCCAGCGCATGGTCGTGGATGGTTGCCAGCGAGTAGCTGCGCTTGGTTTCGGTGCCGTCGGCGTAGCTGAAATGGACCTGGATGAACTGGCCCGGCTGGAAATCCAGCGGCTGTCCGTCGTCACGCACGAACTGGTAGTGGCCGACGGTCGGGGCCAGCATGCGGCGGCCGACCAGCTTGAGGGGGAATTGAACAGGCACGACTTTTCGGGACAGTGTGTAGCCGGGGCAAGCCCTCGGGGTCTTCTATAATAGCCCCTCCCCGCCCCTCTCCAGCGCCAGCCCATGGGCGCGAAGGCTTCGAGCTTGGCATCCCTGAACGATATGGCGCCCGCCCTGCGCGTGCGCGACCTGCGCAAGACCTACGACAACGGCACCCAGGCCCTGAAGGGGGTCTCCCTGGAAGTGGCCCCGGGCGATTTCTTCGCCCTGCTCGGCCCCAACGGCGCCGGCAAGTCGACCCTGATCGGCATCATCAGCTCCCTGGTCAACCTCAGCCAGGGCCAGGTGGAAGTGTTCGGCAGCGACCTGGTGCGCAACCGCAGCGCCACCATGCGCCTGATCGGGCTGGTGCCGCAGGAGATCAACTTCAACCTGTTCGAAAAGCCCTTCGACATCCTGGTGAACTACGCCGGCTTCTACGGCGTGCCGCGCGAGGAGGCCGAGCAGCGCGCCGAAGAAGAGCTCAAGCGCGCGCACCTGTGGGAAAAGGCGCAGGTCATGAGCCGCACCCTGTCCGGCGGCATGAAGCGCCGGCTGATGATCGCCCGCGCGATGATGACCCGCCCGCGCCTGCTGATCCTGGACGAACCGACTGCCGGCGTGGACATCGAGATCCGCCGTGACATGTGGCGGGTGCTGAAGGAGATCAATGCGGCCGGCACCACCATCATCCTCACCACGCACTATCTGGAAGAGGCCGAGTACCTGTGCCGGCACCTGGCGATCATCAACCACGGCCAGATCGTCGAGCAGGGGCCGATGCGCACCCTGCTGGCCAAGCTGGATGTGGAAGGCTTCCTGCTGGACATCGACGGTGAGCTGCCGGCGCAGCTGCCGGTGATCGAGGGCGCGACCCTGACCGCACCGGACCCGCACACGCTGGACATCGACATGCCGCGCGCGATGGACCTCAACCGCGTGTTCGCCACGCTGAACGAGGCCGGCATCCGCGTGCGTTCGATGCGTACCAAGAGCAATCGCCTGGAGGAGCTGTTCGTGCGCCTCACCGGCAACCTGGAGACCTCCGCATGAGCACCACCGAGCTGACCGACGGCCAGCGCAACCGCGTCGCACTGATGACCATCGTGCGCCGCGAAGTCGCCCGCATCATGCGCATCTGGGGCCAGACCCTGGTGCCGCCGGCGATCACCATGACCCTGTACTTCCTGATCTTCGGCGGCCTGATCGGTTCGCGCGTAGGTGACATGGGCGGTTACAGCTACATGCAGTTCATCGTGCCGGGCCTGGTGATGATGAGCGTGATCCAGAACAGCTACGGCAACATCAGCTCTTCGTTCTTCGGCGCAAAGTTCGGCCGCCATGTGGAAGAGCTGCTGGTCAGCCCGATGCCGAACTGGGTGATCCTGTGGGGCTACGTGGCCGGCGCGGTGCTGCGCGGCCTGATGGTGGGCGTGATCGTGCTGATCATCGCCATGTTCTTCACCCCGGTGCGCATCCCGCACCCGCTGGTGACGCTGAGCACGGTGCTGCTGGGTGCGACGATCTTCTCGCTGGCCGGCTTCATCAACGCGGTGTACGCCAAGAAGTTCGACGACGTGGCGATCGTGCCGACCTTCATCCTGACCCCGTTGACCTACCTGGGCGGCGTGTTCTATTCGGTGAAGCTGCTGCCGACCTGGGCCGAGGCCGCCACCCATGCCAACCCGATCTTCTACATGGTCAACGCGTTCCGCTATGGCCTGCTGGGCAGCAGTGATGTGCCGCTGTGGGTGGCCTACGCGCTGATGATCGGTTTCGTGGTGGTGCTGACTGCGGTGGCGCTGTGGCTGCTGCGCCGTGGCGTGGGCATGCGCAGCTGAGCCCTGCCATGGTCGTGCCGGCCGCTGATGAAGCGCAGGAGACCGTTGCCCTGTAGAGCCGAGCCCATGCTCGGCTCTTTTTCGCCTGCAATCTCCGGCACAATCGCAGTTCTGATTCCCCCAGAACACGGTGAACGTGCAATGCGCATCCTGATCCTCGGCGCCGGCGGTACCGGCGGTTACTTCGGTGGTCGCCTGGCCCAGGCCGGCGTCGATGTCACCTTCCTGGTGCGCCCGGCACGCGCTGCACAGCTCGGCCGCGATGGTCTGGTCATCCGCAGCCCGATCGGCGATGCCCGCTTCCCGGTGCAGCACGTCACCGCCGACGCCCTGCCCGCGCTCGCTGCAGAAAAGCCCTTCGATCTGGTCATCCTCAGCTGCAAGGCCTATGACCTGGACAGCTCGATTGACGCCATCGCCCCGGCCGTGGGTGCAGGTACCACCGTGCTGCCCATCCTCAATGGCCTGCATCACTACAACGCACTGGATGCGCGCTTCGGTCGTGAGGCGGTGCTGGGCGGCCTGTGCTTCATCAGCGCCACCAAGGCCGCTGATGGCGCCGTGCTGCACCTGGGCAAGCCGGCCAAGCTCACCTTCGGCGAGCGCGATGGCGGCGCGATCTCCGCACGCGTGCGCGGCTTTGCCGCCGCCTGCGCGCAGGCCGATCTTGATCACCTGGCCAGCGAACGCATCGGCCAGGAGCAGTGGATCAAGTACACCTTCCTGACTGCACTGGCAGCTGCCACCTGCCTGCTGCGTGCGGACATCGGCACCATCGTCGCCACCGATGATGGCCAGGCCATCGTGCGCGGCCTGTACGACGAATGCCTGGCGGTGGCCGAAGCAGCCGGCGAACCGATTCCCGACAGCGCGCAGGACATCGCGCGCGGCACCTTGACCCAGGCAGGATCTGCGCTGAAGGCCTCGATGCTGCGTGACCTGGAAGCCGGCCTGCAGGTGGAGGCCGAGCAGATCGTCGGCGACATGCTGGCGCGTGCGCGCAAGGCCGACCAGGAAGGCCTGTTGCTGCAGGTCGCCTACAGCAGCCTGCAGGCCTACCAGGCCCAGCGCGGCGGGTGAGCCAGTCGTTGCGGGCCGGCGCGCTGCCGGCGCGGGTGCTGATCCTCGGCCTGGGCTGGAGCGGACGCGTGCTGGCCACGCAGCTGCAGGCACGCGGCGTGCAGGTGGCGGGAACAGTACGCGATCCGGCAGCGGCGCCCGATGATGGCCTGCGTCGGCACCGATTGCAGGCAGACGCCGCGCCTTCGCCGGCCCTGCTCGATGAGATCGAACACGCCGAGGCCGTACTGTGCAGCGTGCCGCCGGATGCCGAGGGTGATCCGGCGCTGCGTAGGCTGCTGCCGGCGCTGCAGGCCAGCCCCGCACTACGCTGGGTCGGTTACCTGTCATCGACCTCGGTGTACGCCGACCGCGCCGGCGGTTGGATCGACGAAACCAGCGTGGCCGATGCCACCGAGACCGCCGGTGTGCAGCGCCAGCTGGCGGAAGCACAGTGGCGTGCACTGGCCGGACAACGCGGCATCGCCTCGGCGGTGTTCCGACTGCCCGGCCTGTACGGACCGGGTCGCAATGCGCTGGTGCAGTTGGCGCAGGGGCGTGCACGCCACGTGGTGCGGCCAGGGCTGGTGTTCAACCGGCTGCATGTGCAGGATCTTGCCGCGGTGATCATCGCCGCGATGCAGCGACCCATCACGCAAGGGTTGTACCTGCCCAGTGACGACGAACCTGCGCCGCCGCAGGAGGTGCTGGCCTTCGCCGCGCAGTTGGGTGGCTTTGTGATGCCGCCTCCAGTGGCGTGGGACGACCCGGGGCTGAGCCCAGCCCTGCGGCGCTTCTACGAGAGCAACAAGCGCATCGACAGCCGTGGCACGCGTGCGGCGCTGGGCTGGCAACCGCGCTTCCCGAGTTACCGCGAAGGCCTGCGCGACCTGCTCCGGTAGTGCCGGCCGCTGGCCGGCAATCGCGTGATGATTGCGGCGTTCACGCTGTTGCCGGCCAGCGGCCGGCACTACCATCAACCGGCGTTGGGCAGCCGGAAGAACGTGCGCGTGGCCGCCGTGGCATTGGCCGCGGTCACCGCCACGTCCTCGCCACGGTCGCGCGCCAGTTCCTCGACGATGTGCGACAGGAACATCGGTTCATTGCGGCGGTCCTTCGGCATCGGCTTCAGCGTGCGCGGCAGCAGGTACGGCGCGTCGGTCTCGATCATCAGGCGGTTGGCCGGGATGTTCTTCACCAGTTCGCGCAGGTGCGCGCCACGGCGCTCGTCACACAGCCAGCCGGTGATACCGATGTACCAGTCCTGGTCCAGGTAGTCGAACAGTTCGTCGCGTTCACCGGTGAAGCAGTGCACCACCGCCGGGCCCAGACGGCCCTCGAAGTTCTTCATCTGCGCCATGAAGTCGGCATGCGCGTCGCGCTGGTGCAGGAACAGCGGCTTTCCATTCTCGGCCGCCAGCTGCAGCTGGCGCTCGAACGCGCGGTGCTGGGCCGGGCGCGGCGAGAAATCGCGGAAGTAATCCAGCCCGCACTCACCCACCGCCACCACTTCCGGATGCGCGTGCAGCGCGCGCATTTCGGCATCGCATTCCTCGGTGTATTCCACCGCATGATGCGGGTGCACGCCGGCGGTGGCATACAGGAAGCCCGGATGCTGTTGCGCCAGCTGCAGGGCCAGCGGCGAGTGCTCGCGGCTGGCGCCGGTGATGACCATCTGCACCACGCCGGCCTGGCGCGCGCGGTCCAGCACGGCGTCACGGTCGCGGTCGAAGGAATCGTGGGTCAGGTTGGCGCCGATATCGATCAGGTGCATGGTCATCGCGGGGGAAAAGTGCCTGCGCATTGTACCTGTGCCCGCCGTGGCCCCTTATCCTTTGCACATGAACGCCCCGCTCTTCCCGATTTCCCCGCTGCTGCCGCAGATCCAGCAGCACCTGGCCGCGCAGCCGCGGCTGGTGCTGGAAGCCCCGCCCGGCGCCGGCAAGACCACCCAGGTGCCGCTGGCGCTGCTGGATGCGCCGTGGCTGCTGGGCAGGAGGATCATCCTGCTGGAGCCGCGCCGGGTGGCCGCACGCAGCGCCGCGCTGTTCATGGCGCGGCAGCTGGGCGAAGAGGTGGGCGGCACCGTCGGCTACCGCATCCGCTTCGAGAACAAGGTTTCGTCGCGCACGCGCATCGAGGTGGTCACCGAAGGCATCCTGACCCGCATGCTGCAGGACGACCCGATGCTGGAAGAGGTCGGCGCGATCCTGTTCGACGAATTCCACGAGCGCCACCTCAGTGGCGATCTCGGCCTGGCGTTGGCCTTGGATGTGCAGGCGCAGCTGCGCGATGACCTGCGTCTGGTGGTGATGTCGGCAACACTGGATGGCGAGCGGCTGGCGCGCTTCCTCGATGCCCCACGCCTGAGCAGCGAGGGCCGCAGCTACCCGGTGGCGATCAGCCATTTCCCGGCGCGCCGCGATGAAGCACTGGAACTGCAGGTGCGACGCGCCGTGCAGCAGGCCCTGGCCGAACACCCCGGCGACCTGCTGGTGTTCCTGCCAGGCCAGCGTGAGATCGCGCGGGTGCAGGCGGGGTTGCAGGACTCGCTGGACGGCGACGTCGAGGTGCTGGCGCTGCATGGCGAGCTGCCGGTGGAACAGCAGGCGCGCGTATTGCAGGCCGCCAGCGACGGCCGCCGCCGCGTGGTGCTGGCCACCAACGTGGCCGAGTCCTCGGTGACGCTGCCTGGCGTGCGCGTGGTGATCGACAGCGGCCAGGCGCGCGAGCCGCGCTACGACCCCAACAGCGGCTTCACACGACTGGACGTGGTGGCCATCGCACAGGCCTCGGCCGACCAGCGTGCCGGCCGGGCCGGACGCGTGGCCGAAGGCGTGGCCTGGCGGCTGTGGCCACAGTCGCAACGGCTGGAACCGCAGCGCCGCGCCGAGATCGACCAGGTGGAACTGGCCGGGCTGGCGCTGGAACTGGCCGCCTGGGGCAGCAGCGACCTGCGCTTCCTCGATCCGCCACCGTCAGGACCGATGGGTGCGGCGCGCGAACTGCTGCAACGCCTGGGTGCACTGTCGGACTCGGGCGCGATCACCGCGCTCGGGCACCGCGTGCTGGCGCTGGGTACGCACCCGCGCATGGCGGCGATGCTGCTGGCCGCGCCGGATGCACACGCGCAGGCGCTGGCGGCGGATCTGGCCGCACTGCTGGAAGCCCGCGATCCGCTGCGCCAGGGTGGCGATGCCTTGGCAGCGCGCTGGCGTGCGCTGGCTGCCTTCCGCGGTGGACGTGCGCCGGCCGACGCCAATCGCAGTGGGCTTGCCGCCATCGATGCCGCTGCCAAACAGTGGCGCCGACGCCTGCGCTGCGACACCGCGCCACCGACCAGCATCGAGGCGCACGAACTGGGTGACCTGCTCGCGCATGCCTTCCCCGACCGCATCGGTTTCCGGCATCCCACCGATCCGCTGCGCTACCTGCTGGCCAATGGCCGCAGCGCGCGCCTGCACGAACTGAGCGACCTGCGTGGCGAACCGTGGCTGGTGGCCAGCGAACTGCGCTTCGAAGCGCGCGATGCGCTGCTGCTGCGCGCGGCACCGCTGGACGAAGATGCCCTGCGCAAAGCCTGGCCGGAGCGCTTCGTCACCGAAGATGTGGTGCGCTGGGACAGTGAACGCCGCGCCCTGGTGGCGCTGCGCGAAAGCCGTTTCGACCGCATCGTGCTGGACAGCCGCTCGGCCGGCCGGGTCGATCCGCAGCGCGCTGCACAGGCACTGACCGATGCGGTGGCCGAGCTCGGCCTGCAGGCATTGCCGTGGACCGAAGGACTGCGCCAGTGGCAGGCGCGGGTCGAGTCGCTGCGACGCTGGATGCCGGAACTCGGGTTGCCCGATTGCAGTGACGCTGCGCTGCTGGCCAACCGTGCGCAGTGGCTGCAACCGGCGTTCGCTGGCAAGAGCCGGCTGGACGCGCTGGACGAAGCCAGTTTCGGCGAGGCGCTGAAGTCGCCGCTGGAGTGGTCGCAGCGGCAGCTGGTCGAGCGCCATGCGCCGACCCGCATCACCGTGCCTTCAGGCTTGGAACGGCCGATCACCTACGCGTTGGACAGCGAAAGCGGCGAGCCGTTGCCACCAGTGCTGGCGGTGAAGCTGCAGGAACTGTTCGGCCTGGCCGACACCCCGCGCATCGCCGATGGCCGCGTGCCGTTGACCCTGCACCTGCTGTCGCCCGGCGGACGCCCGTTGCAGGTCACCCAGGACCTGCGCAATTTCTGGGAAAACACCTATGCCGAGGTGAAGAAGGAAATGAAGGGGCGCTACCCGCGCCATCCGTGGCCGGATGACCCGTGGACGGCCACGGCCACGCACCGCGCCAAGCCACGCGGAACCTGAGGGGCGGGGTCGGATCCCATTGCATCGCAATGGGATCCGAGCCCACCCTGCCCGATCCTGAATGGCTGCGGTAGAGTCACGCCACGCGCGACGCCGACTGACATACCGTTTACGGGCAACACGCGACACTGGAGTTCGACCCGAGGCAAAGGACCCCCGCATGAGCAAGCTGACTGTAATCACCGACCGCGCTCTGGAGCGCGCCCTGGAACTGGCCCACACGGCCGGCGATGGCCTGAAGAGCGCCGGTGGCAGCCTGCGCAATGCGGACTGGATCAAGACCGGTGCCGCCATTGGCGCGGTAAAGACCGGCGGCAAGGCCGCCACCAAGTTCGTGCGCCGCAACCCGGCGGTGGCCGTGGCCGCTGCAGCGGTGGGTGTGGGCCTGCTCGGCTATGCGCTGTACCGCAAGCAGCAGAAGAAGAAGGCCGCCAATGGCCAGGTGGTGGATGGCCAGGCGCATCGCATCAGTGCACGTGACCGTCGCAATGCCACCGTGGTTGACGAGCACAGCGACATCGGCAGCGACGCCTGAGTTGCCGAGTGGGTCAGACCCCTTCCTGCGGAAGGGCCCTGACCCCATCAGCCTGTGAGGGCCGGACGCCACAAGGCTTCCGGCCCTTTCTGTTTCAACCGATCTGCCGCCACTGTCCCGGCTGCAGATCGTCCAGCCGGTACGGCCCCATCGATACGCGCACCAGGCGCAGCGTCGGCAGGTTCACCGCTGCGGTCATCCGGCGCACCTGCCGGTTGCGGCCCTCACGGATCGTGATCGCCAGCCAGCTGTCGGGCACGGTCTTGCGGAAGCGCACCGGCGGATCACGTGTCCACAGCGACGGCGCCGGATCGAGGCGCTCGATCTTCGCCGGCAGCGTCGGCCCGTCGTTGAGCACCACGCCGTCGCGCAGCTGTTGCAGCTGCTCATCGCTGGGCGTGCCTTCCACCTGCACCCAGTAGGTCTTGTTGGCCTTGTGCTTCGGGTCGGTCAGCTTGTGCGCCAGCGTGCCGTTATCGGTCAGCAGCAGCAGGCCCTCGCTGTCATGGTCGAGCCGGCCAGCGGCATACACGCGCGGCGGCAGGCCGAACCCGGCCAGCGTCGGCCGCGGCGGCACGCTGCGGTCGGTGAACTGGCAGAGCACGTTGAAGGGCTTGTTGAAGGCGATCAGCATTGCGGGCACGGCAGGCGGCGGATGAGGCATTGTCCCACGCCGCGCTGCTCGCTCACCGGGCATCGCTTTGGCCGAGGCTGCGGCGGGATCAGCCGAAGACCTTCCACTCCAGCAGGAACGAGCCCAGCACCAGCGCGATGCCGCAAGCCGCGATGATATTGGCCCGGCGCCGCAGGCGAACCGGCGGCGGATTCGTGGCACGCGCGCGTTCCTCCAGAAGCGCACCGGTGAACAGCACGGCAAACCCCACCGTCGCTACCAGGTCGTAGGCATGGCCACCGTAGAACACGAAATCAATCAGCCGCGCCAGCACCAGCACGGCAACGGCGATGTAGAACACCTTCTTCAACTGTCCCCTCCATTGTCGGTAGCGCCGGGCCATGCCCGGCGGATACACGTTGCGTCCATTGCCGCGCCGCTGCGCTCGCCGGGCGCGGCCCGGCGCCCCCTCTTATGGCTTGATGAAGCGCAGGGTCATGCGGTCGCTTTCGCCGATCGCCTGGTACTTCGCATCATCGGCCTTGTCGTGCTGGTTGGTCGGCGGCAGCGTCCAAACACCGTTCGGGTGGTCCTTGGTGTCGCGCGGGTTGGCGTTGACCTCGCTGCGCGCATCCAGCTTGAAGCCGGCGGCCTCAGCCATCGCGATCACCTGCTGCTGGCCGACATAGCCGGTGTCATCGTCGTCGGCCACATCGACCTTGGCGCGATGCTCGACCACACCCAGCACGCCACCCGGCTTGAGTACATTGAAGAAGCCCTGGAACATGCCCTGCGCCTGGCCGGCCTTGCGCCAGTTGTGCACGTTGCGGAAGGTCAGCACCACGTCGGCTGAATTGGCCGGGCCGAACACCGGCTTCGCCGGATCGTAGGCCACCACGGCAGTCTTGCCGAACTGCGCCGGGGCGCCGGCGTACTTCTTTTCCAGGCTGTCGCGACTGCGCTGCTGGTAGTCGCGGCCGCGTCCTTCCGGCACCGCCATCGGGTCGACCACGGCGGCGACGTAATGACCCTTGTCATGCAGCAGCGGCGCCAGGATCTCCGAGTACCAGCCGTTGCCGGGGGTGATCTCGATGACGGTCTTTTCCGGAGCCACCTTGAAGAACGACAGCGTCTGCGCCGGATGACGGAAGCCATCGCGCTTGACGTTGTTGGCATCGCGGGTCGGCGCCTTCACCGCCGCATCGATGGCCGGCGAAACCTGGATGTTCGCCGGTGCCACCGAGGCCGGTGCGGCGAATGCGGGAACAGCGGCAAGCAGGGCCGAAGCAAGCAGCAGGCGGCAACCACGCAGGGACGAAGCAGGCATCATCGGAGCGACTCCAGCGGAAGATGCGGCGAGACTAGCAGCCGCAGCGCCCCAGGTGTTCACAAAACGTTATCGACGTGCGCGTTGCGGAACACTGTTTTGTGGCCACCGCCGCAGCACGGTCACACAACGCGCTCTATTCTGGAGCACTTCCCCCAAGGAGTCCGTGCCCATGACGGCAACCCGCGAACTGGGCCGTTCCGGCCTGCATGTACGTCCGCTCGCCTTCGGCGGCAACGTGTTCGGCTGGAGCGCCGATGAAAAGGCCAGCTTCGCCCTGCTCGACGCCTTCGTCGATGCCGGCTTCAACCTGGTCGACACGGCCGATGTGTATTCGGCCTGGGTGCCCGGCAATGCCGGCGGCGAATCGGAAACGCTGATCGGCAAGTGGTTCGCGCGCAGCGGCAAGCGCGACAAGGTGGTGCTGGCGACCAAGGTGGCCAAATGGGCCGAACGCCCCGGTCTGACCCCGGACAACATCAATGCCGCCGTGGAAGATTCGCTGCGCCGGCTGCAGACCGACGTGATCGATCTGTACCAGGCCCACGAGGACGACGAATCCACACCGCTGGAAGCCACGCTGGCCGCATTCGGTCGCCTGATCGAAGCCGGCAAGGTGCGCGCGATCGGTGCCTCCAACTACAGCGCCACGCGCCTGGCTGATGCGCTGAAGGTCTCCACCGACTACAAGCTGCCGCGTTACGAAACCCTGCAGCCGGAGTACAACCTGTATGACCGCGCCGGCTACGAAAAGGAACTGGAACCGCTGGTGCAGCGCGAACAGATCGGCGTGATCGGCTACTACGCGCTGGCCAGTGGCTTCCTCAGCGGCAAGTACCGCACGCCGGCCGATGCAGCCAAGAGCCCGGCGCGTGGCGAGACGGTGGTGAAGCGCTATCTCAACCCGCGCGGCCTGCGCATCCTGCAGGCGCTGGATGACGTGGCCAGCAAGCACCGCGCGACCGCCGCGCAGATCGCGCTGGCGTGGCAGATCGCGCGTCCGTCGATCACCGCGCCGATCGTCAGCGCCACCGGCGTCGAGCAGCTGCACGAGCTGCTGGCGGCGGCGAGCCTGTCGCTGAGCGTGCAGGATGTCGCGCAACTGGACGCCGCCAGCACGGAAGCGTGAGACCCGGTAGTGCCGGCCGCTGGCCGGCATTGCACACATTCCGAAGAAAATAATTGAACAAAATGGTTGCGCACGACTAAATCGTGGTTTATCGTGCGCACCTCGTTTCAACAACCACTGGAAACCTCCCTTGAACGCGCATTCCGTCGCCATCGCCAAACTGCTGCCATGCCTGCGCATGGACGTGCTGGCGCGCGCGTTCGGCAAGGAAATCCAGCTGACAACGGCCTGATACCCGCCCTGCGGAGATCGGCCACCCCGATCTCCGAGGCTTGACGACGCCCTCGGAACGCAAGTCCCGGGGGCGTTTTCGTTTGCGTCGACACAAGGACCCGCGATGCCAGAACTGCACCCCGCGCGGCAGCCCGCCACGCACTGACCCAGGTCTTCCCGCCGCGCCGGAGGATTTTCTCTGCGCGCATGGCAACGCCTGGACATTATCTGCATCGCACCCAAACATTATCGCTCGCGATAATGTCGGTGGCCTGCACCCTCGACTACCAACGGTCCCGTTTCAACCACGGGCTGGTGCGCGCGGCGTTGCCGTGGCGTATGCCGGAGGTCGCGGACATGCCATCGCCTGGATCGCCTGCTGGAGGCAGGCGCCGGTTCGCCGGCACGCGGTTCGATTCCGCGCGGTTCACCACTGGATAGCTCAGTCGGGTAGAGCAACGGATCCTGATTCCGTCTGTCGTGGGTTCGACTCCCACTCCAACCACATGACCTTCCACGTCATGACGAGAAGCAACACCCGGGGCGCAAGCCCCAGCGGCCATCGTCGCCTGTCCTGCGAACGCCTCCGGGCGCCACAGGAACGGCAACGGACCGCACGCCGGGCCTCGGCCTGTCACCACTACCTGCCCCACCCTGCTCCGGCGCTGTCTGCCGGCAGCGATGGCCGCAAGCGTGATGACGCACCGCAGGCTCCGCGCGCGGACCGTCCCCCGATGGCCGCCCTCTTCCGCCGGCCGCACAGCGTGTGCCGCCGGCCCTGCCACGACCTGTTCGACCCGGGTCATGGCACTCATTCCATCGGGTCGAACCACCAGAGCCATACAAGGAGAGACTCCCATGTTCTGGACCATCAAGGTCGTAATCGGCGACGGCGAGCGCGGCCTGGTGTATCGCAACCGTCGTTTCCAGCAGATCCTGCTGCCGGGTGTGCACCGCCTGTCGCTGTTCGGCGGCCGCCCGCAGGTGGACATCCACAGCGCATCGAAGGGCGCGGCCTACACCGGCAGCGACCAGGACAGCCTGATCGAAGCGCTTGGCGCAACGCTGGACACGCACTTCGTGCTGGCCAACGTCGGCGCCGGGGAGGTCGGCCTGCTGCTGCGCAACGGCCGCATCGACGAGGTCCTGCCGCCGGGCAGCCGCCGTCTGTACTGGCGCGGTTCGGTCGACACCCAGGTGCGCGTGCTGGCGCTGGGTGACGAGCCGTACGTGCCGGTGGAGGTGCAGCAGCGCCTGGGTCAGCTGGGCGTGCTGCCGCGTGTGGCGGTGATCAGCACCGTGCCGAGCGAGTCGGTCGGCCTGCTGTTCATCGATGGCACGCTGCGGCAGACGCTGGGCGCCGGCCTGCACGCATTCTGGAACTTCAACGGCAACGTGTCGGTGGAGCGTGTGGAGCTGCGTGCGCGTTCGCTGGACGTGTCCGGCCAGGAGCTGCTGAGCCGCGACAAGGTGACCCTGCGGGTGAACCTGGCCGCGACCGTGCAGGTGGTCGACCCGGTGCGTGCACACCGCACGCTCAGCAACGCCGATGAGTTCATCTATCGGCAGCTGCAGTTCGGCCTGCGCCAGGCGATCGCCGCACGCAGCCTGGACGAGCTGCTGGGTGACAAGGCGGCGCTGGACGGCGAGATCGCCGCCCATGTGCAGGCCGCGATCGAGGGCCACGGTGTACGCCTGCTCGGCGTCGGCATCAAGGACGTGATCCTGCCGGGCGAGATGAAGGAGATCCTCAACGGCGTGGTACTGGCCGAGAAGCAGGCCCAGGCCAGCGTGATCCGTCGCCGTGAGGAGGCCAACGCCACGCGTTCGCAGCTCAACACCGCAAAGCTGATCGAGGACAACCCGGTGCTGATGCGCTTGAAGGAGCTGGAGGCGCTGGAGAAGGTCACCGAGAAGATCGACAAGCTCACCGTGTTCGGCGGCCTGGATGGCGTGCTGAAGCAGCTGGTGACGATCAGGTAGGGGGCAGCGGCGGCGCAGGGACGCGCCGCCGGCCCATCAAGGACAATCAACAAGACAATGGACACGCAACAGAACTATCAATGGCTGCATGCCGAAGGAACCACGCCGATCAAGGGCTGGGTCAACGGTGTGCCCCTGGAAGCACAGGCCCACGAGCAGCTGCGCAACATCGCCGCGATCCCGTTCGTCGGGCCGTGGGTGGCGGTGATGCCGGACGTGCACCTGGGCAAGGGTGCGACCGTGGGCTCGGTGATCCCGACCCGCGGTGCGATCATCCCGGCTGCGGTCGGCGTCGACATCGGCTGCGGCATGGTGGCGGTGCGTACCACGCTGCGCGCCAATGACCTGCCCGATGACCTGCGGCAGCTGCGCAACAGCATCGAGCGCAGCATCCCGGTTGGCAATGGGCGCGGTGGCGAGCATCAGCGCATGCCCGACAGCATCCACACCCGGCTGGTGCAGTCCGGGCTCGCCGCCGGGCTGGAGAAGATCAAGGACGGGCATCGGAAGATCCGCACCGACAAGCTGGACCGTCAGCTGGGTACGCTGGGCGGCGGCAATCACTTCATCGAGCTGTGCCTGGACGAGACGGACACGGTGTGGGTGATGCTGCACAGCGGCTCGCGCGGCACCGGCAACCTGATCGGCACCTACTTCATCGAGAAGGCGCGCGAGGAACTGGCACGGCGTGTGCTCGGCTTCCACCTGCCGGACAAGGACCTGGCGTTCTTCATGCAAGGCGAGCCGCTGTTCGACGACTACGTTGAGGCGGTGTCGTGGGCGCAGGACTACGCGCGGCAGAACCGCGAGGCGATGATGTCGCGGGTGCTGGCCGAGATGCGCCACCGCTTGCCGAAGTTCCAGCTGGCGGCAATGGCAGTGAACTGCCACCACAACTACGTGCAGAAGGAAACGCACCACGGGCAGGAACTGCTGGTGACGCGCAAGGGCGCGGTCAGTGCGCGCGAGGGCGAGCTGGGCATCATTCCCGGCAGCATGGGCACGCGTAGCTACATCGTGCGCGGCAAGGGCAACGCGGACAGCTTCCACAGCTGCAGCCACGGTGCCGGCCGGGTGATGAGCCGTGGCGCCGCACGCCAGCAGATCACGCTGGCACAGCATCGCGAAGCCACCGCACATGTGGAATGCCGCAAGGACAGCGGCGTGCTGGACGAGTCACCGGCAGCGTACAAGTCGATCGACGATGTGATGGCAGCGCAGCTGGATCTGGTCGATGTGGTGCATACGCTGCGGCAGGTGCTGTGCGTGAAGGGGTAATGGAACGGTGCCGGCCAAGGCCGGCACCCACCGCGCCCGATTGCGGTGGATCCATGCACTGCGTGGATGCATATGCACCCACGTCCGTAGCGTCCAGCTTGCTCGACCGCCCTGCGGTAGATCCACGCCATGCGTGGATGGAGCAGCGCCGACCAAGGTCGGCATCTACCGGAACACGTGCGTTCAGCGCGGCACGCTGTCCTGGGCCACGAGCGCGTGATGCACGCCGATGCCTGCGCGCACGCCTTCGGCCATGGCCAGGGTGATGTTGCCGACCGTGGTCGCATCGCCGGCGGCGTACACGTTCGGCACCGAAGTCTGCTTCATCGCATCGACCTCGATCAGCACGCCCAACGGGCTCTCCGCCAACGCGCAGCCCAGCTGCTGCACGAGCGGCGTCGCCATCGCCTGCGTGGCCGGCACGAACAGCGCGCGTTGCGCGATGCGGCGGCCATCGGCCAACTCCACTTCCAGCCAGGTCGGCTGATCGCCGTGCACAGCCACCACCGGCACCGTCTCGATCTGCACGCCGCGCTGCTGCATGGCGGCGCTCTCTTCGTCGGTGATCGCCAGGCCCTGGCTGAAGAAGGTGACATTGCCCCAGTCGGCAAACAACGGCGCCTTGGCGGCCGACATCGGATGACCGCCGAGCAGGCCGATGGCGCCGCCACCGACTTCATAGCCGTGGCAGTAGGGGCAATGCAGCACGGTGCTGCCCCAGCGCTCGGCCAGGCCCGGCAACGCCGGCAGCTGGTCGGCGATGCCGCTGGCCAGCAGCAGCTTGCGCGCCGCCAGCACCTGGCCATCGGCGGTACGCACTTCCACACCGTCGGTGGTGGCATCGGCCTGCACGGCCTCGGCATTGAGCCAGCGCACACTGGGGTAAGCCAGCAGTTGCTGGCGCGCGGTCTTCAGCAGCTCGGCGCCACTGATGCCGTCCAGCCCAAGCACGCCGTGCGAGTGGCTGGCGAAGCGATTGCGCGGTGAACCGGCGTCGATGATCGTGACCGGCCGACGGGCACGCGCCAGGATCAGGCCAGCGGCGATGCCGGCATAGCTGCCGCCGACGATGAGCACATCAGGATTCATGGTGACCTTCCAGGGAGCGATGATGAGCGAGATGACGGGCGAAGTCGGCGCCGAGCTGATCCAGCGTGGTCGCCTGCAGGCGCGCTTCCAGCAGCCGCTGCGCCTCGCGCGCGCCCTCCAGCAGGGCGTTGTTGACCAGCTGCTGGATCGGGCAACCACGGCCGGCATCGCGCGTACCGACCTGCACCAGCGCGGGCGCCCCGACGGCCAGATAGATGTCGTGCAGGGTGATCGCTGCGGCTTCGCGTGCCAGCTGGCTACCGCCACCGTGGCCGCGCGTGCTGTTCACCAGCCCGGCCTTGTGCATCTGGGCCAACAGGCGGCGGATCACCACCGGGTGCGTCGGCAGGCACGCGGCCAGCTGTTCGGAGGTGCGCGGGCCCTGCTGGCCGACCAGGTGGGCCATCACGTGCAGGGCGTCGGAGAGCGGGTTCGCGGATTTCATGTAACTACCATAGTTACATTTAAATCCCCTGTCGAGAGTCTGATTTCGTTCCATCTGGACACATTTGTCCTATGAAATGTTTCCTTCACCTCCTTGAACGAAACGCGAATGTGATGAGCGTCGCACTTCAGAGGGGATCGAAACCGGTCGATACCGCATCGCCCCTTCCCGAGAGTGCTCCCACATGAATGCGTCCACCCGTGCGCCGCGGCTGCAGTCCAAGCTGCTCGGCGCGGTTTCCGTTGGCTTGGCTGTGGTTCTGCTGTGCGCCCTGGCCGGCCTGGCTTCTGCCTGGTTGAAACTGTCCACCGAAGTTCCGCCCGAGGTCGCGCACAGCCGCGACGCCGAACGCCTGCAGCGCGAGTTCCGCGGCCAGGTGCAGGAATGGAAGAACGTGCTGCTGCGTGGCCACGACGATGCGCTGCGCAAGCGGCACCTGGATGCCTTTGACAGCGAAGGCCGCCTGGTCGAACAGCTGGCCAAGGGTCTGGCCAGCAGCCCCGATGCACGCACGCGCGAACTGGCGCAGGCGTTCACCGGCCTGCACGCGCAGCTGCAGCGCGATTACCACGCCGCGCTGCAGGCCTTCGCCGAAGCCGGCTACGCGCCAGCCGCCGGCGACAATCTGGTGCGCGGCAAGGATCGCCCGGTGGCGAGCGCCCTGGACGCGCTGAGCACGCACGCCACGCAGGTGGCCGAAGCGGCGGTGGCGGCGCGCTCGCAGCAGGCGCGGCAGACCCTGCTGCTGTGCGCGGCGCTGACCGTGCTGGCCGCGGTGCTGCTGCTGATGGGGCTGGCCTGGTGGTTGCGACGCGCCGTGGTGCAGCCGGTGCTGGCGGTGGAAGCGGCCGCCCGCGCGGTGGCCGCCGGCGACCTGCAGCACGTGGTGCAGGTGCGCAGCCGCGACGAGATCGGCCGCCTGGCACAGGCCATGCAGGCGGTGCAGTCCACACTGCGCGGCGTACTGGATGCGCAGACCGCGATGGCGCAGGCGCATGAGGCCGGCACCATCAGCCACCGCATGGACGCCAGCGCCTTCCCCGGTGCGTTCGGCACCATGGTGGCCGACAACAACACGCTGGTCGATGCGCACATCCAGGTGAAAATGCGCGCGATCGCGATCATGGGCCGTTATGCCATCGGCGACCTCAGCCAGGACATGGAGCGCCTGCCCGGCGAGAAGGCGGTGATCACCGAGGCGCTGGATGCAGTCAAGCACAACCTCGGCGCGATCAATGGCGAGATCCGTCGCCTGGCCGAAGCCGCCGCCGCCGGCGACTTCAGCCAGCGTGGCGACAGCGCGCGCTTCGAGCATGATTTCCGCGCGATGGTCGACGGCCTGAACCGCCTGATGCAGACCACCGAGCTGAACCTGGGCGAGGTCTCCAGCATGCTGCGCGCGATTGCCGATGGTCGCCTCGGCGCGCGCATGCAGGGCGATTTCCAGGGCGTGTTCGCACGCATTGCCGGCGACGCCAACACCACCGCCGCACAGCTGGCGACCATCGTCACCGACATCAAGCACGCCTCCGGCAACATCCACACCGCTGCTGCGGAAATCGCCGCCGGCAACAACGACCTGTCGCGCCGTACCGAACAGCAGGCGGCCAATCTGGAAGAAACCGCCGCTTCGATGGAGGAACTGACCTCCACCGTGCGCCAGAACGCCGAGCACGCACGCCAGGCCAACCAGCTGGCAATCGGTGCGCACAGCGTCGCCTCGCAGGGCGGCAGCGTCGTCGGCCAGGTGGTGGCGACGATGGGCGCGATCGAGACTTCATCGCGGCAGATCGCCGAGATCATCAGCGTGATCGATGGCATTGCGTTCCAGACCAACATCCTGGCCTTGAATGCCGCAGTGGAAGCGGCACGCGCGGGCGAGCAGGGCCGTGGCTTTGCCGTGGTGGCCAGCGAAGTGCGCACGCTGGCGCAGCGCTCGGCCGGTGCCGCGAAGGAGATCAAGGCGCTGATCGAAGCCTCGGTGGAACAGGTCGGCCACGGCGCGCAGCGCGTGCGCGAAGCGGGCGACACCATGGCTGAGATTGTGGCGTCGGTGCAGCGCGTGACCGACATCATGGCCGAGATTTCCGCCGCCTCGCAGGAGCAGAGCGCGGGCATCGAGCAGGTCAGCCAGACGGTGATCCAGATGGATGGCACCACCCAGCAGAACGCCGCGCTGGTGGAAGAAGCCAGTGCCGCCGCGCGCAGCCTGGAGCAACAGGCGAACCGCCTGATCGATGCGGTGGATGTGTTCGACCTGTCGAGCACCGCCGCAGCGAAGGACGCGCTGGCGCGCGCGGCCTGAGGGATCCGGTTGCTGGCCAGCGGCCGGCACGACCAGACGGGGTAGCGCCCGACCGTTGGTCGGGCGACGGCAGGATCAGTGCGGACCAACGGTCCGCACCCACCGAAACCTGCGGTAGTGCCGGCCGCTGGCCGGCAACCCAACGACCCGGCCGCAACCCTCAGCGCAGGTAATCGCTCCTGGCCATCGCCTCACCCAGGTAATCCAGGAACGAGCTGATCCGCGCCGACACCGCGGTGTTGCGGTAGTACACCGCGTGGATCGGCTGATACACAGCCAGCGTCTGCGCGGCCAGCACCGGCACCAGCGTGCCGGCGGCACGGTCGCGATCGGTGACGAAATCGGATAGGCAGCTGATGCCCACCCCTTCCAGCGCCAGCCGGCGCAGGGTTTCGCCGCTGGATACCGCGATATCCGGGCGTACCAGCAACTGACCGTCGGCATCACCGGTCAACGGCCAGCGGTTCAGCGACTCCGGTTCATTGAAGCCCAACAGGGTGTGCTGACCCAGCGCCGCCACACTGGCCGGCTCACCGTGCGTGGCCAGATAGGCCGGGCTGGCGACCAGCTGCAGGCGGCATCGCCCCAGCGAACGCGCATGCAGGGTGGAATCGGTCAGCGGGCCGATGCGGATGGCCAGGTCCGTGCGCCGTTCCAGCAGGTCGATATAGCGCTCGGAGCTGTTCAGCTCCAGCTGCACCTCGGGGTAGCGCGCGCGGTAGCCGGACACCAGCGGCGCGATCACGTGCAGCACGAACGGCATCGCCGCATCCACGCGCAGGCGTCCGGCCGGACGCTCGCGGCGTGCGGCCATCTGTTCCTCGGCCGACTCCACCGCGTCGATGATGGCCCGCGCATGGCGCAGGTAGGCCTCGCCCTCGGCGGTCAGGTGCAGGCGGCGCGTGGTGCGGGTCAGCAGGGTGGTGCCCAGCTTGTCCTCCAACCGTCCCAGCGCACGGCTCACGCCGGAAGGGGTCTGCCCCAGCTGCTCGGCAGCGGCACTGATCGAGCCACTGTCGATCACGGCGAGGAAGGCCTGCATTTCGTCGAGGGTGGTCTTCATGCCGCCATTATTGACCGACAGGCAAGAGTGATTGGCGTGAAGACCGGTTTTTCCGCAAAGGTGGGCCGCGCACACTGCGCGCCTTCCCTCTCTCTGGAGCCTGCCATGATCCGTGGCATTCCCCTCGCCCTGCTGGCCTTGACCCTCGGTGCCTTCGCCATCGGCACCACCGAGTTCGTCATCGTCGGCCTGATCCCTACCATCGCCGCCGACCTGCAGGTCAGCCTGCCTTCGGCCGGCCTGCTGGTCTCGCTGTACGCACTGGGCGTGGCCATCGGCGCACCGGTGCTGACTGCACTGACCGGCCGCGTGCCGCGCAAGCAGCTCCTGGTGGCGCTGATGGTGCTGTTCACCGTCGGCAACGTCATCGCCTTCCTGGCGCCGGGCTACACCTCGCTGATCGCTGCGCGCATCCTCACCGGCCTGGCCCATGGCGTGTTCTTCTCGATCGGCTCGATCATCGCCACTGCGGTGGTGCCGAAGGAAAAGGCGGCCAGTGCGATCGCCATCATGTTCACCGGCCTGACCGTGGCCCTGGTGACCGGCGTGCCGCTGGGCACCTTCATCGGCCAGCACCTGGGCTGGCGCGCCACCTTCCTGGCTGTAGCCGCGCTGGGCGTGATCGCCCTGCTGGGCGCGCTGCTGTTCGTGCCGCGCAACCTCCCGCAGAGCGTGCCGGCCAGTTTCCGCCAGCAGCTGGCGGTGCTGGCGCAGCCGCGCCTGTTGCTGGTCTATGCGATGACCGCGCTGGGTTACGGCGGTACCTTCCTGGCCTTCACCTACCTGGCGCCGATCCTGCAGGACGTCACCGGCTTGTCGGCCAATGCGGTCAGCCTGGTGCTGCTGGTGTACGGCGTGTCGGTGGCGATCGGCAACCTGTGGGGCGGCCGCCTAGCCGATCGCATGGGCCCGGTGCCGGCGCTGAAGCGCATCTTCGCGCTGCTGGCGATGGTGCTGTTCGTGCTCACCTTCACCGCCTACAACACCTGGCTGATGCTGCTGACGGTGCTGGCGCTGGGCGCGGTGGCATTCGGCAACGTGCCAGGCCTGCAGGTCTACGTGGTCAAGCAGGCGCAGCGCTACGCACCACAGGCCAGCGACGTGGCCTCGGGCCTGAACATCGCCGCGTTCAACATCGGCATCGCGCTGGGCGCCTCGCTGGGTGGCCTGGTGGTGGAGCATATCGGCCTGATGCATACGCCGTGGCTGGGCGCGCTGGTGGTGGTGGGCGCGTATGCACTGACCGTGCTGAGCGGCCGCCTGGACCGTCGCGACGGTATCGATGACCGTGCCGAGGGCATTGCCGTGGCCGCACATTGATTCATGCAATGCAGCGTTGCCGGCATGCATACGGCACCTGCCCTACCCTCTTCCTTCTGCGACGCCCTCCCCCTTTGGAGCTTCACATGACTGTCCCCGCTTTTGGTCTCGGCACCTTCCGCCTGAAGGACCAGACCGTGATCGACTCGGTGCGCAATGCGCTGGACGTCGGCTACCGCGCCATTGATACCGCACAGATCTACGGCAACGAAGCCGAAGTCGGCCAGGCCATCGCCGAGTCCGGCGTGCCGCGTGATGATCTGTACCTGACCACCAAGGTGTGGATCACCGAGTTCAAGCGCGATGCGCTGCTGGCCAGCCTGCGTACCAGCCTGGAAAAGCTGCGCACTGACCGCGTCGATCTGGCGCTGATCCATTGGCCGTCGCCGAACGACAAGGTCGACGTGCCGATGGAGGAGTACCTGCCGGCACTGGCCGAAGCCAAAGCGCAGGGCCTGACCCGCGCGATCGGCATTTCCAACTTCACCATCGCCCAGACCCGCAAGGCGATCGAGATCCTCGGTGCCGAGGCGATCACCACCAACCAGATCGAGATCCATCCGTACCTGCAGAACCGCTTGTTGGTGAAGTTCCTGCAGGACAACGGCATCCACATCACCGCCTACATGAGCCTGGCCTATGGCGAGGTGATCAAGGACCCGGTGATCCAGGCCATCGCCGGCCGCCACCAGGCCACGCCGGCACAGATCGCGCTGGCCTGGGCAGTGCAGCAGGGTTACTCGGTCATTCCGTCTTCGACCAAGCGCGAGAACCTGGCCAGCAACCTGGAAGCGGCCGCGATCCGCCTGACCGACGAAGACATGGCGCAGATCGCCAAGCTTGATCGAGGGCACCGGCTGGCCAACCCGGAAGGCATTGCGCCGGCCTGGGATTGAAGAGCGGCCGCCGGGCATGGCCCGGCGGATCCATCAGGCCTGCAGCAACCATCCACGCATTGCCGCGCTGACTTCCTCAGGCTTCTCCATCGGCGCCAGGTGCCCGCAATCGGGCACCACCACCAGCTGCGAATGTGGCACCAGCGCGTGCATTTCCTCGCTCACCGCCAGCGGCGTGATGCGGTCGTTGGCACCGCACACAATCAGCAGCCGATCGCGGTAACCGGCCAGCACGTCATGGCCATCGCGCCGCTCCAACGCACTCTGGCGCAGGAACACCTCCGCGCCCAGGCGGGCAGTCATGTCGCGCACGCGCTGCACCAGCACGTAGTCGTCCAGCCGCGAGGCATCGATGTAGCTGCGCATCAGCGCATCGCCGAAGCCATGGAACCTGCCCGGCAGGCGCACGCTGGTGCGCTGGCTGCGGCGCTGTGCGGCGCGCTCCGGTGAATCGGCATGGATCGAGGTATCGATCAACGCCAGCTGCATCACCCGTTCCGGTGCAATGCGCAGGATCTGCTGGGCGACGAAACCACCCAGCGAGAAGCCCGCCAGCGCGAAGCGTTGCGGCGCCTGTGCCAGCACATCCTCGGCCACCGCCTGCAGGGTCTCGCCACGGGTCTGGTCGCCCACCGTGCAGTCGGCGATATCGGCCAGGTCGGCCAGCTGCGCACGCCACAGCTCGGCATCGTTGAGCAGGCCGGGGAGCAGCAACAGAGGGATGCGGTCGGTCATGGCGCTATTGTCGCGCCAGCGGGGTGACGGAACCATGCCGCAACGGGTGATTGCAAGGTAGAGTCGAGCTTGCTCGACGCTACGAAAAGCCCAGAGCAGTCGAGCACGGCTCGACTCTGCAGAAGGCACCCACACGGACGCGACCATGGCAGATCCCTACAACAGCAGCCCCACCTCCCCGCCCGCGCTGCGTTTCGACGACGCGCTGGTCACCACCGCCTTCGAGCTGCCCGGCCATCGGGTGGTGCGCAACCTGGGCGTGGTGCGCGGCATCACCGTGCGTTCGCGCTCGATCGTCGGCAATTTCCTGGGCGGCATCCAGACCCTGTTCGGCGGCAACATCACCATCTACACCGAGCTGTGCGAGCAGGCGCGCGAGGAAACCTACCGCGACATGGTCAAGCACGCGCGGCAGCTGGGCGCCAACGCGATCATCGGCATGCGCTACGACGCCACCGATGTGATGACCGGGCTGACCGAGGTGCTGTGCTACGGCACGGCGGTGGTGGTGGAGCCGCTGCGTTGAGGTGATCGCCGGGCATGGCCCGGCGCTACCGATGGGCGGCGATCACGCCACCGGGGGGACATCGGGCACTTCGACCTGCTGCACCGGCAGGGTCACCACCATCACCGTCGGGTCGTCCGGGTCGAGTCGGGTCTTGAAGCCCAGGCTCTGGCACATCGCCAGCATGGTGCTGTTCTCGCGCAGCACCTGGCCTTCGACCACATCCAGGCCCAGCCACTTGGCATACTCGATCATGATCGCCATCAGCCGCCAGCCGATGCCGTGGCCCTTCAGGTCCGAGCGGATCAGGATGCCGTACTCGCCACGGTGGTAATCGGCGTCGGCGTGCAGGCGCACCGCGCCGAGCATTTCGCCGCTGCGTGGTTCGATCGCCACCAGCGCGATCGAGCGCGCATAGTCGAGCTGGGTCAGGCGTGCGATGAACTCGTGACTGAAGTGCTTCACCGATTGGAAGAAGCGCAGGCGCAGATCCTCATCGCTGACCCGGGCGAAGAATGCGCGGAACAGTGCATCGTCTTCAGGCCGCACCGGGCGCACGAAGGCACGGCCGCCATCGGACAGTTCGATGGTGCGCTCCCACTCCTTCGGGTACGGGAACACCGAGAAGCGCGGATGGCCGCGGCCCTTGTGCAGGATGCGCGAGGGTGCCACCGCTACACGCGCGTCAAGGGCGAGGATGCCCTTGCTGTCGACCAGCAGTGGGTTGATGTCCAGCGTGCGCACTTCGGGAATATCGGCGGCCAGCTGTGCCAGCTTCACCAGCGCCAGGGCCAGCGCGCGCTCGTCGGCAGCCGGCACATCGCCATACGCCTTGAGGATGCGCGAGGCGCGGGTCTGACCGATCAGCTCATGGGCCAGGCGCAGATCCAGCGGCGGCAGCGCCAGTGCCTTGTCGTTGATCACTTCCACCGCCGTGCCGCCACGGCCGACCACAATCACCGGGCCGAACGTGGCGTCATCGGCGATGCCGACGATGATCTCGCGCGCCTTGGGTCGGACGATGGTTGGCTGCACCAGCAGGCCATCGATGCGCGCGTCCGGCCGCAGCTGTCGCGCGCGCGACAGGATCGCGTTGGCCGCGCTCTGCACCGCCGGCAGCGTGGCCAGGTTCAGGCGCACGCCATCGACCTGCGACTTGTGCGGAATGTCTGGTGACAGGATCTTCAGCGCCACGCTGGCACCACGCTCCAGCAGCGGTTGCGCCAGATCCATGGCCTCGTGCGCATCGCGCGCGTGCATCACCGGCGCCGACGGAATGCCGTAGGCCTTGAGCAGTTCGTGGGTGGCCAGCGGGTCCAGCCACTGCTGGCCGTTGGCCAGCGCCGCATCGACCAGCGCGCGTGCCGCCGCCGCGTCGACACTGAAGTCCTGCGGCAGGCTGGGCGGCGTTTCCATCAGCGCGTTCTGCGCCTCGCGGTAACGCACCAGATGCTGGAAGCCACGTACGGCCTCGGCCTCGGTGGGATAGGTCGGCACCCGCGCCGCGTTGAGCGTGGCGGTGGCCTGGTCATCGTTGCCCAGCCACACCGCGAACACCGGCTTGTCGCGGTGGTGACGCGGGCGCAGGCCGAGCGTGCGGGTCAGTGCCTGTGCGGCGTCGGCCGATGAGGTGAACGCGGTCGGCACGTTGACCACCATCACCGCATCGTTCTCGTTGTCGGCCAGCAGCGCCTCGATCGCCGCGGCGTAACGCTCACCGTCGGCATCGACCACGATGTCGACCGGATTGCTGCGCGACCAGCCCTGTGGCAGCACCTTGTCCAGGGTTTCCACGGTGCTGTCGGAAAGCTGTGCCAGGGTACCGCGCAGCGCCACCAGCTGGTCGACGGCGAGCCGGCCGACACCGCCGCCGTTGCTGAGAATGGCCAGGCGGCGGCCGGGGAACGTGCCCAGCCGGCCCAGCGATTCGGCGGCGGTGAACAGTTCGTCCAGCGCGCCCACGCGCAGCAGGCCGGCGCGGTTGAACGCGGCGCCGTACACATCATCGGCGCGCGCCAGTGCCTGCACATGGGTATCGCGGCTGCCCGGCTGCACGCGCTCGGCGCGACCGGATTTCACCACCACCACCGGCTTGGCGCGCGCGGCGGCACGTGCGGCCGACATGAACTTGCGTGCGTCCTTGATCTGCTCGACGTACAGCAGGATGGCGCGCGTGCGGTAGTCGGTGGCGAAGTAGTCGAGCAGGTCGCCGAAGTCGACGTCCAGCGTGTCACCCAGCGACACCACGGCAGAAAAACCGACCGAGCGCGCCACACCCCACTCCACCAGCGCAGCGGCAATGGCCGAGGATTCGGAGATCAACGCGAGGTCGCCGGCCTGCGGGAAATGCGCGGCGATGCTGGCGTTGAGGCGTGCGTGTGGCGCGATCACGCCCAGGCAGTGCGGGCCGAGGATGCGCAGGCCGTGCTTGCGCGCCACCGCCTCCACCTGCGCCGACAGCGAGTCCGGGCCTTCACCCAGGTGCGCGGTGAGGATAATCGCGGCCTGCACGCCACGCTCGGCGGCGGTACGCACCACCTGCGGCACGATCGCCGCCGGTGCGGTGATCACCACCAGGTCCGGCACCCAGTCCAGGTCCTTCAGCCGCTTGACCGTGCGGATGCCATCAATCTCGGCGTGCCGCGGGTTGATCCACGCCACCTTGCCGGGGAAGCCGGTGCCGCGCAGGTTGCGCATCACCGCGCGGCCGGCCGAGCGCTCACGCGGGCTGCCGCCGATCACCGCGACCGACTGCGGACGGAACACGGACTGCAGGTGGTAGGTACTCATGCGCCTACGGTAACCAAATTCCATGGCGATGGGGTCAGAGCCCTTTCCTCAGGAAAGGGCTCTGACCCCCGCGTGACCGTGGCGCGTGCCCACCAAGGTGGGCACCTACCAGAGCAGTTACAGCAGGGTGCCGTGCAGGATCAGCGCGGCGATGCTGAAATAGATCACCAGTCCGGTCACGTCCACCAGGGTGGCCACGAACGGGGCCGAGGCGCTGGCCGGGTCGAAGCCGAGGCGCTTGAGGATGAACGGCAGCATCGAGCCGGACAGCGAGCCGAAGGTAACGATGCCGACCAGTGCCGCACCGATGGTGATCGCCAGCAGGATCCAGTGTTCACCGTAGTCATGCAGGCCACCGAGCTGCCAGATCACGATGCGCACGATCGCCAGGCAGCCGAGAATCGCACCCAGCACCATGCCGGTCGGGATCTCGCGGATGGCGACCTTCCACCAGTCGCGCAGGCGCAGTTCGCGCAGCGCCAGGCTGCGGATCAGCAGCGAGGTGGCCTGCGAGCCGGAGTTGCCACCCGAACTCATGATCAACGGAATGAACAGGGTCAGCACCACCGCGCGGGCCAGTTCGTCTTCGTAGTGCTGCATCGCGCTGGCGGTCAGCATCTCGCCCAGGAACAGCACGCTCAGCCAGCCGGCACGCTTGCGCAGCATCTCGAAGAAGCCGATCTGCATGTAGGGCTTGTCCAGCGCTTCCATGCCGCCGAACTTGTGTGCGTCCTCGGTGGATTCCTCGATCAGCGCATCCAGTACGTCATCGACGGTGACGATGCCGAGCATCTGCTGCTGCGCATCGACCACCGGAATCGCCAGCAGGTCGTGGCGGCGGATCAGTCGCGCCACTTCTTCCTGGTCCATCAGCGCGTCCACCGTCACCGGCGGATTGACTTGGGCCACGTCCAGGATCGACTCCTCCGGCAGGCCGGTGATCAACCGGCGCATGGTCACCACCTGCTGCAGCTGCTGGGTAGCCGGGTCCAGCACGTAGATCGCGTACACCGTCTCACGGGTGCGCTCGACCTGGCGGATGTGCTGCAGGGTCTGCGCCACGGTCCAGCTGGCGGGCACCGCCACGTACTCGGTGGTCATCAGCGCACCGGCGGTGTTGGGCGGGTAGCTGAGCAGCTTCTGGATGGCCTGGCGGGCGTCGGTGCCGAGCAGCGGGATCAGCCGCGCGCGCTCGTCCTCGTCCAGCTCGTGGACGATGTCGGTGGCGCGGTCGTCAGCCATCAGCCCGAGCAGGGCAGCGGCGCGGGCCGGCGGCAGCACCGCCACCAGCTCGCCGCTGCGCTGCAGCTCGGGGGCTTCCAGCATCTTCACCGCACGCGGCAACGGCAGCGCCGCCAGCGTGTCGGCGGCGCGGGTCAGCTCCAGCGTATTGAGAAACTCCACCGCGTCGGCGGTGTTGTAGTCCGCCAGCGGTGCGGCCAGGGCAGCGGCATCGGCCACCGGGCGCAGCAATTGCTTCTGGTTCATCGGTTGTGCCTTGTGGGGGTGCGACCTCGCGCAACGCCAACGCAGGCAAACCGTCCCGATGTCAGGCGGTGGCCATCGCTGGCGTCGAACGAGGTCGACCTCTACTGTCGCTGGACATGGGTTGGGGACTCCGGGATGGGTGTACTGCCTGACACGCTCGACAACGGCGGGGCCGGCAGCGGCGGGCAGTCTGGACCTGCCGGCACGCCCGGTCAACCCTGGCCCGGGCGGCCGGCCAGGCGCCCCTGGGGTCAGGGCCGCTTGCTGCGCGAGGGGATGCGACCCCCGGCATGCGCGCATAATGAAGGGGCGGCCTGCACGGCCGCGCTCCCCCGGACGAACGCAGCACAGGCCCCCGCGATGACCAGGTATTCCCATGCATAGCGGTGGTCTGGAACTGGCCCTGGTGCTGCTGCTGGCGGCGGTGATCGCCGTGCCGGTGTTCAAGAAATTCGGCTTCGGCGCGGTGCTGGGCTATCTGGCCGCTGGCGTGGTGCTGGGGCCGGACGGGCTGGGCTTCGTGCAGGACGCCGACCGCATCCTCGGCGCGGCCGAAATCGGCGTGGTGATGCTGCTGTTCGTGATCGGCCTGGAACTATCGCCGGCACGCCTGAAGGTGATGCGGCGCTCGGTATTTGGTGCCGGTGCGGCGCAGGTGGCGCTGTCCGGGCTGGTGCTGGGCGGCCTGCTGCTGCTCGACCATTTCCAATGGAAGAGCGCGCTTGTGGTAGGCGTAGCGCTGGCCCTGTCGTCCACCGCGGTCGGCCTGCAGCTGCTGTCCGAACACAAGGCGATCAACAGCGACCATGGCCGCCTCGGCTTCGCCATCCTGCTGTTCCAGGACCTGATTGCGATTCCGCTGCTGGCCGCCATCCCGCTGCTGGGCGGGGTGAAGAACGAGACCCTGCGCTGGGAAGACGCGGCAGTGGCGCTGGGCGCGCTGGCGGTGGTGATCCTGTGCGGGCGGCCGGTGCTGCGCCGAGTGTTCAGCACCATCGCGCGTACCCGCAGCCCCGAGGTGTTCACCGCCACCGCGCTGCTGGTGGTGCTGGGCACCGCCTGGTTCATGCAGGAGGCCGGCCTCAGCCCCAGCCTCGGCGCGTTCCTGGCCGGCGTGCTGCTGTCCGACTCGGAGTTCCGGCACGAGCTGGAATCGCAGATCGAGCCGTTCAAGGGCCTGCTGCTGGGCCTGTTCTTCATCGCGGTGGGGATGGGCATCGACCTGGACCGCATCGCCGCCGAACCGTGGATGATCGCCGGAGGCGTCGGCATCCTGCTGGTGGTCAAGTTCGGCCTGCTGTACGCGGTCGGCCGCGTCGCCCGGCTCAGTTCGCGGCAGTCGCTGCTGCTGGGCAGCGTGCTGTGGCTGGGCGGTGAGTTCGCGTTCGTGGTGTTCAACGAGGCGCAGCGCGCGCACCTGCTGGGCAACGCCAACCACGACCGGCTGGCGGCCATCGTCGGCCTGTCGATGGCGATCACGCCGCTGTTGATGATCGCGCTGCTGAAACTGCTCGGCCAGGAGAAGGCCGCGCCGCGAGACCCGGCCGACGCCGACAAGGTGGCGCCGGACAACCGGCCCAAGGTGCTGATCGCCGGCATGGGCCGCTTCGGCCAGGTGATCGCGCGCCTGCTGACCGCGCAGAAGGTGCCATTCGTGGCGCTGGAGGCGAACCCGGACACCGTGGCCGACCTGCGTCGCTTCGGCAACCAGCTGTACTACGGCGACCCGACCCGGCCGGAGATGCTGCGTGCGGCCGGCGGCGAGCACATCGATGTGTTCGTGATCACCGTCGATGACCCGGAAACCAACCTGCGTGCGGTACGCATGGTGCGCCGGCTGTACCCGGACGCGACGGTGCTGGCGCGTGCGCGCAACCGCCAGCATGCGTGGCGGTTGATGGACATGTCGGCCGAGCCGTTCCGCGAAGTGTTCGGCACCAGCCTGGAGATGAGCGGGCGCGTGCTGACTGCACTGGGTGTGGCGCCGAACGTGGCCGAACGCCACGTGCAGCGCTTCCGCGAGCACGACGAACAGCTGCTGCGCGACCAGTACCTGGTCTACGACGACGAGGCGGCGGTGATCCAGACCTCGCGTGATGCACGCAACGACCTGATGCACCTGTTCGAGGCCGACGCGGAAAGCGACGACAACAAGGAGCGCTGACGGCACCCATCCGATGGATGACGGACCCGGTAGTGCCGGCCGCTGGCCGGCAACCTGGGGATTGCGCAGGTTTCGTGAAGTTGCCGGCCAACGGCCGGCACTACCCTCGTCCAGAGATCAGCCGTTGTCGCGCAGGAACCGGGCCATCGACGAGACGCCCGGCACACGCGGTTCAAACTCGCCGGCCACATCGATGAAACCACGCATCACCGCGATCTCGCGCGGGCTGCGGTTGAGGCTGTCGCGCACTTCCGGATCGGCACCGGCGCGCAGCAGGCGCTGCACCAGCAGCGGCAGGCCATGCAGGGCGGCCAGGTGCAGTGGGCCGAAGCCACGCGGATCACGTACCTCCAGGCTCACCTCTTCATCGAGCAGGCGCTCCACCGCCGCCATCACCACCTGCTCATCGCAGGCGGTGCCCGGTTCGGCGCGCGCGCCCAGCAGCAGCAGCAACGGCGTGACCGAACCGGCGGCGGCCTGGTCCGGTTCGGCACCGGCCAGCAACAGGGTGTCGAGCAAGGCGAGCAGGCGCGAGCGGTCACGGGCACTGAAGCCGTACAGCGCGGCGCAGTGCAACGGGCCCAGCTGCTGCGCATCGCCGGCATGCACGTCGGCACCGGCGGTCAGCAGGCGCGCAACGATGTCCGGCAGGCCCAGCGCCGAGGCCAGCATCAGCACGGTCACCCCACCCGGCAGGCGGTGTTCCAGTTTGGCGCCGGCGTCGAGCAGGGCCGAGACGATATCCACCTGGCGCATGCTGACCGCCGCCGACAGCGGCGTGGCACCACTGGCCGCCGCGTGCTGCGGATCGGCACCGCGTGCCAGCAGCAGGTCGGTCACCGCCAGATGGCCACCGCCGGCCGCGCGCAGCAGTGCGGTGCAGCCCTGCGCATCGACGGCATCGACGGCGAAGCCCAGATCGATCAGGCGGCGCACTGCATCGACGTCACCGGCCATTGCGGCAGCCGGCAGATCGGCCTCGCGCAGGGTGCGGCGCGGCAACGGCCACACCCGCCAGTCCAGCCAGTCGGCCAGATCGCGGCGGCCAATCGACAGCGCCACACCCAGTGGCGTCTGGCCATCGGCGGCGCGGGCTTCCGGCGAGGCACCGTGCTGCACCAGCAGCTTCAGCGCGCCTTCGCGGGCCAGCGCGGTGGCCAGATGTAGCGCGGTCATGCCGTGGCTGTCGCGCGCCTCGCGATCGACACCGGCCTTGAGCAGTGCCTGCTGCAGGCGCAGCCACCCCAGGCGCACCGCCAGCGACAGCGGCGGATCACCGGCCGGCGAGGCCGCGAACGGGTCGGCGCCGCGTTCCAGCAATTCCAGCGCCAGCTGTTCCAGGCCACGCGCCGCCTGATCATGCTGCGCGCAGGCGGCGAGGAAGCGCGCAAGGCCACCGCGACCGGCCGGCGACAGGCCACGCTGCAGCATCACCTGCAGCGCCGGCACGGCATCGATACCGCGCGAGAGCAGCGCGAACATCGGCGTGTCCGAGCAGGCATCACGTACGTAGGGATCGGCACCGTGGGCCAGCAGCCAGTCGACCGCGCGCGGCTCCAGCGCCAGTTCCGGATCGAGCAGCAGCCCGCCCAGTTCTTCCGGCTGGCACAGCTTGGCCAGTGCGGCCATGCCGTCGGTGTTGCCGAAGCCCAGCGCTTCGCGCAGCAGCGTCAGCGGCGGGCGGTCCGGCAACAGGCCACTGGCAGCGGCCGCGTCGCCGCGCTCGGCCAGGCCGTCGCTGACCGCAGCCGGCAACGGATAGGACGGATCCAGCAACGCGACGATCGCCCAGCGGCCCGCTTCGGCGGCGTAGTCCACCGCCCGGCGGCCGACCGGATCGGCGGCGTCGGCGGCGATGCCCAGTTCCACCAGGCGCTTGATCAGCAACGGCGAAACATCCTCGGCCATCGCGGCCAGCTGCACGGCATTGCGGCCCTCCCCATCGACCGCGACCAGGTCGGGCTTGTGGGGCAGCAGGTGTTCGACCACGGCGGCGCGGCCGGCGCGGGCGGCTTCCAGCCACGGCGTGCGGCCCAGCGCATCGCGCGCTTCCAGATTGGCGCCGGCGCCGAGCAGCACGCCGATGATTTCAACGTGGCCGGCCAATGCTGCCTCGTGCAGCGCGCTGCGGCGCTGGCGGTCGCGGGCATCGGCGCGTGCCTTGTGCTTGAGCAGCAGCTGTACACCGGCCGGATCGTCGTCTTCGGTGGCCGCGGCAGCCAGCAGTACCGGGGTACCGTCGGCCGGCTCGCTGCGGGCACCACGTTCAAGCAGGAAGCGCGCCAGGCGCCAGTTGCCGACCTGGCAGGCCACCGCCAACGGCGACCAGCCATCGTGGTTCAGTGCATCGACTTCGGCAGCGGCATCGCGCAGCAGCGCGGCCACGCCCGGGTCGGAACTGCGTGCGGCATGGTGCAACGGGGTGTTGCCATCACTGTCGACGGCGCGCGAATCGGCGCCGTTGGCGAGCAGGGTCATCACCGCCTCGGGGCGGCCATGCCAGCTGTCACGGGTGGCTGCCAGCAGCGGTGTCATGCCACGGTGCGGCGCATTCACATCGACGCCGCGGGCGATCAGTTCGCGCAGCAGGCGCAGGTCCGGCAGCACGGCCGCCAACACCGCCAGGCTGCGCTGGTCGCGCCAGTTCGGGTCGGGCAACGCATAGGGATCGGCACCGGCCTGCAGCAACTGCAGGCCGCGATCAATGCGGCCATGGCGGGCGGCCTCATACAGCGCCGGCGTCAGTTCCTGCGGTGCCAGTGCTTCCAGCGGCGCGGTTTCGGCCGCTGCGGAGAACAGCGGTTCGTGCTCGTTGCTGGACGTGGCCAGCGCGCCCGGACGCAGCGAGACCAACGGCGCAGGCGCGACCCGCTGCAACAGCAGATGCAGCAGCGGCGACAGCAGCACCACCGCCAGCGCGGCCGGCCAACGTGCGCCTTCCGGCAGCAGGCCCGGCCATGCCGGCAACACCACCAGCGCGGCCAGTGCGATCACCAGCGCCGCCACACCGAGGCCGCGCCAGGCGGTCAGGTCGCGCCCGGCCAGCGCCTGCCAATGCTGGGCCAGGCTGCCATCCAGGCGTTCGACATCGTTCCACAGCGGCCAGGTGCGCCAGGCCGCCAGCAGGCCGGCACTGACCAGCACGCTCAGGCCCAGCACGGCGGCCAGGCTGCCGCTGTCACGCAGCGCCGCCAGCGGCCAGGCCAGCAACAGTGCCAGCAACACCGGCGCGGCCGACCACAGCGCCAGCAGCGCCGGCAGGTCCTGGCGTGCCACCACCTTCAGCGGCAGCAGCGCGCGGCTGCGCCGCCACCACGACACGCCCAGCGCGAACGCCGGCTGTGACAACGCGGCCAGGATCGCCCCGGCAATGCCGCCCACGGCGGCACCCAGCGCCAGCACGGCGCCCACGGCGAAGGCGATCGACAGGGCGCGCGGACGGGAGAGGTCAGTCATAGTGGCGCGGCATCAGGCTGGCCACCGACGGCGGCACCTGCAGATAGAAGCCACGCTCGCTCATTTCGCTGCGCACCTTGTCCGGGTCAGCCTGGGCCAGGCGGCGCTGGGCATCCAGGGCCACATCCAGGACGAAGGTGAGCGTGCCCAGCGAGCGGAGCAGCGGCGAAGGCAGCGCGCTGAAATCATCGCGTCGGGGAACGTAGACGTAGGTGTCCGGCTTGAGTTGGCTTTTATAGACGTAGGCGTGCATGTCCACGGGACGATAACCCGGGAAGAGCCGTGATTGTGTCGGAAAGCCGACACCGGGGAAAGCCGTCAGCCGACGATGGCGGCGCGATCGACGGTGTTTCCCCGGCAGGGTTCAGCAATGTGGCGGCGGCGTTCATGCAACGCCACGCGCTCAGTTGGCCGCGATCTCTTCGCTCATCAGCGGATCGAGCGTGGGGTTTTCCAGCCAGCGCGCCACATCGCCGCCCAGTGCCTCGGCCACCCGCTTCAGGGTGGTGCAGGCGCGGAAGGTGAAGGGCCGGCTGGTAGTGCGCTTGAAACTGAAATTGCCGACCACGCGGCCATCTTCCTTCAGTTCGCCATAGATGCGCCCCCACTTCGGCCCTGAAATGGCGCCCCCGCCGGCGGCGTGCGCCTTGGTCACGACGATGTCCAGGCGGCGTCCAGCGTCTTCGCCGGGTGCGGCAACCACCACCCGGCCACCGGCATGGCGCACGATGCTGCTGCTCAGGTCGCGGCCGAATTCGCATTCCTGGCGGATCAGCTCGCCGCCGACCTCGGCCCGGTACGGTACCTCGGCGGCAATGCGGATGGGTGTTGCATCGGCGGCGTGCGCGGACCGTGCAGGCACGCAGCAGAAAGCCGCGGCAAGGGCCGCGACGAGCATCGATTTCATGGTGTCCCCCTGTGGACGGCATCCCCGACCGGCGGTCGGGGATGGCGATGGCTTACTTGACCTTGGCGTAGGTGCCCTTCAGCGCCACACCGGCGACAAAGGTGCCGGCCCAGCACTCATAGTTGGTGCTGCTCTTGAACTCGTTCTTCTTGTAGTAGCTGACAATGTCGACCACGGCGTTGGCGCCGCGCGACCTGGCGCCATCCTGCAGCGCGCGCAGCGCCGACAGCGCGACCCAGCGGCAGGCCTCGGCATCGCTCTTGTTGGCGGCGTTGGTCTTCTTGTTGGTCACGTCTTCGCCCAGGCGCTGCTGCACGCTGACCGGCTGGCCGGCCAGATAGAAGCGCACGCTGCCGTCGATGCCGGCGTCCTTGGCGGCCTGCGAACTGACCAGTTCCTGCAGGGACTGCTCGAGGCGGGTATCGCGTGCGGAGGCGGTGGAGCTCAGGGCCAGCAGCGCGGTGGCAGCGGCGATCATCAGGGTACGGCGCATCGAAACATCTCCTTGTCGAGGGTGCGGGGTAACGGGAACGGTGAGGTGACGCGGTGGATCATTCGCGCCAGCGGCGGAACACCAGCGAGGTGTTGATGCCGCCGAAGGCGAAATTGTTGCTCATCACGTACTCGGCCTGCAGTTCGCGGCCCGGGCCGGTGATGAAGTCCAGCTGGCCGCAGCGCGGGTCGACCTCGGCCAGGTTCAGGGTCGGCGCAAACCAGCCGGCACGCATCATCTCGATGCTCAGCCAGGCCTCGAACGCACCACAGGCGCCGAGCATGTGGCCGACATAGCTCTTCAGCGAGCTGATCGGCACGCGGCTGCCGAACACCTGCGCGGTGGCCTGGGTCTCGGCGATGTCGCCGTGGTCGGTGGCCGTACCGTGGGCGTTGACGTAGTCGATCTGCGCCGCATCCAGGCCGGCATCTTCCAGCGCCAGGCGCATCGCCTGGGCCATGGTGTCGGCGCTGGGCTGGGTGACGTGCTGGCCATCGCTGTTGGTGCCGTAGCCGACCACCTCGGCGAGAATGGTGGCGCCGCGCGCCTGTGCATGTTCCAGGTCTTCCAGGATCAGCGTGCAGGCGCCTTCGCCCAGCACCAGGCCATCGCGGCCGGCATCGAACGGGCGCGGCGTGCTCTGCGGTGCATCGTTGCGCACGCTGGTGGCGAACAGGGTGTCGAACACCGCCGCAGCGGTGGCATCGAGCTGCTCGGCGCCACCGGCCACCATCACCGTCTGCTTGCCGCTGCGGATCGCTTCATAGGCCGCACCCACGCCCTGGCTGCCCGAGGTGCAGGCGCTGGAGGTGGTGTAGACACGCCCGGACAGGCCGAAGAACACGCCGATGTTGACCGGCGCGGTATGGCTCATCATCTTCAGGTAGGTGGTGGCGCTGATGCCCTCGGTGGTGAACTCGTTGAGCATGCGCCCGAATTCGCCGGTGGCCTCGTGGCTGCCGGATGAGGAACCGTAGGCCACGCCGGTACGACCACTGCGCAGCACCGGATGTTCGTGCAGGCCGGCCTCGCGCAACGCCACTTCGGTGGCGCGCACCGACATGATCGCGACCTTGCCCATCGAACGGGTGGTCTTGCGGTTGTAGTTGGGCGGCAGTTCAAAGTCCTGTGCCGGTGCGGCCAGCTTGGTGTTCAGCCCGGCATAGACGTCCCATTCGGGCATCGCGCGCACCGCGTTGCGGCAGCTGCGCAGGTGCGCCTCGATGGTCGGCCAGTCATGGCCAAGCGGACTGATCGCGGACGCACCGGTCACCACCACACGACGATCGGCGGCCATCAGAGCATGCCTCCATTCACCGAGATCACCTGGCGGGTGATGTAGCCGGCCGGTTCGGACAGCAGGAACGCCACCGTGGCCGCCACTTCGTCGGGACGGCCGACGCGGCCGGCGGGAATCAGCTTGAGCGCGTGTTCAACCACTTCGTCGTTGAGCATTTCGGTCTCGATCAGGCCCGGGGCCACGCAGTTGACGGTGATCTGGCGGCTGGCCAGTTCCAGCGCCAGCGCCTTGGTGGCACCGATGATGCCGGCCTTGGCGGCGCTGTAGTTGACCTGCCCGCGGTTGCCGGCCAGGCCGGACACCGACGACAGGGTGACGATGCGGCCCGGCTTGCGCCGCCGCACCATCGGCATGATCAACGGGTGCAGCACGTTGTAGAAGCCATCCAGATTGGTGTGGATGACCTGGTCCCAATCGTCGGCCGACAGTGCCGGGAAGGCGCCATCGCGGGCGATGCCGGCATTGCAGACCACGCCGTAGTACGCGCCGTGCGCTTCCACATCGGCCTCCAGCGCGGCGCGTGCGGCCTCGCGGTCGGCCACGTCGAAGACCAGCACGCGGGCCTGCGGGCCCAGTGCCTGGATCTCGGCCACCACGGCCTGTGCCTCGTCCACGCGACTGCGGCAATGCACCACCACGTCGAAGCCATCACGCGCGATGCGCAGCGCGATGGCCCGGCCGATGCCCCGGCTGGCGCCGGTCACCAGCACGCTTCGATTCCCTGTCATGCCTGTCCACTCTCCAGATAGGCCATCGCGTCGGCCGGTTCGAACACCGACACGTTGGCTGTCGCCCATTCGTCCTCGCCTGCCAGGATGCGGCAGGCGAACATCCCCAATCCATTGTCACCCAACAGCTCGCAGCGCGCCTGTACGCGCAGGCGGGTGCCACTGGGGAAGCCACTGCGCGGGCTGCTGTAGCGGCGGCTGCCGAGCAGGAAACCGAGCTGCGGCGGCTTGCCGGCCGCGCGCGCACGGCAGCCGGCCCAGGCCGCGATGGCCTGCGCCATGTATTCGATGCCAACCCACGCCGGCACCTGGCCGTCCTCGACGAACAGGCCGGCCTCGGGCACCACCAGTTCGGCCTCGACGGCGTCCTGGTCCCACTGGGTGATGCGCTCCAGCAGGCACATGTCCTGGCGGTGCGGCACCACTTCTTCGATTGCGTACAGCGTGTTCATCGACGCTCCAGCGCCAGCACGGCATTGCTGCCGCCGAAGGCGAACGAATTGCTCAGCACCCTTCGCGGCGGCTGCGCCAGGCGGGTATCGGGCGCGACCAGCGTCAGCACCGGCAGCGCCGGATCGGCCACGCCGTCCCACCAGTGCGGCGGCAACTGCTGCTGCGGATTCTCGGCCAGCAGAATCCAGCACAGCGCGGCTTCGATCGCACCCGAGGCACCCAGCGTGTGCCCGGTCAGCGGCTTGGTCGAGCTGGCCGGCACACCCGTGCCAAGTACCTGCGAGAACGCCAGGCTTTCCATCGCATCGTTGTGGCCGGTGGCGGTGCCATGCAGGTTCACGTAGTCCACCTCACCAGCCGCCCAGCCGGCGCGCTGCAGCGCCTGCTGCAGGGCGTCGATGGCACCCAGCCCTTGCGGGTCGGGCGCGGACATGTGGTGGGCGTCGGCCGATTCGCCCCACCCGGCCAGGCACACCGGGCCCGGCTCGCGGGTGAGCAGGAACAGTGCCGCGCCTTCGCCAATATTGATGCCGGCGCGGTGCTGCGAGAACGGATTGCAGCGCGACGCCGACACCGATTCCAGCGCGCTGAAGCCGGCCACGGTGAAGCGGCACAACGAGTCGGCACCGCCGGCGATGACCGCATCGACGATGCCGGCGCGCAGCATGCGCGCAGCCGACATCAGCGCCTTGGCACTGGAAGAGCAGGCGGTGGACAGGGTCCAGGCTGGGCCTTGGGCGCCACTACGCTGGCGCACGAACTGCGCGGCGGTGCCCATTTCCTGCTGGGCGTAGTCGAAGCCCTGCGGCCACAGTCCCTGTTCGGCGTGGGTGCGCAGGGCCTGCTCGGATTCACCGATGCCCGAAGTGCTGGTGCCCAGCACCACTGCCACACGCTCGGCACCGTGGCGGGCGATGGCGGCGCTCACCGCCGGCGCGATCTGCGCCAGTGCCACCTCCAGCAGCGCGTTGTTGCGCCCGCGCAGGGCGACCGGCAGATCCTCCAGCGCCGGCAGCGGCGTGCGTACTTCGCCCAGTGCCAGGGTGCGCCCCGGCAGCAGGTGGTCGTTGTCGCTGAGCCCGCCCGGTGCATCGGCGAACAGCGCCGACGCCACCGCGGCACGGCCTTCGCCAATCGCGCAGACCACGCCCAGGTCGTTCAGGTAGATCGGTGCACTCATCGGTCCTGCCCGGCCATGTCGATCGATTCGATGCGCAGCGCATAGCCTTCGGCGCGGTTGTCGAGCTGTACGCTGCCATCGTCCAGGCGCTGCAGCTGCAACCACACCACGCCATCGCGCGACAGGCTGCGCTGCTGGCCGTCATCGCTGACCTGCCAGCCGGCCGGTATCGCGGCGGCGATGGCGGCGGTCGGCCACAGCGCGAACTGCAGGTCGTCCAGCACACGCTCGGCGCGCACCTGCGGCGGCAGCCACGGCGCGCGCTGCTGGGTCAGCCGCTGGCCATCCCACTGCAGGCGCACGCCGGTCTGGCCCATCGCCTGCACGGCCAGCTGCACCTGCTGTGCATCGGCTTCCAGCAGCGCATCGAGGTCGCGTTCATGGCTGCCGAAACGGAAATGCAGCTGCTGCTGCAACGCCAGCGGCGCCGGCAGGCTGGCCGGCGACAGGCGCAGCGGCGGCAGTTCCACCTGCGGCTTGGGCATGCGGCCAGCACAGGCGGCCAGCAGCAGGCACAGCAGCAGGGCCACGGTGCGGACGATCACGCGCTGCACAGTTGCTCCAGCACGCGCATGCGGCGGCCACTTTCGTCGGCCACATACGGGTTGTTGGTGTCCCAGGCGTATCCGGCCAGGATGGAACTGATCATGTTGCGCACTTCCGGCTGCTGCTGCGGGTGGTAGATGATCTTCTGGAAGCCGCCCTGGTACCAGCTTTCCACGAAGCGGCGGAAGGTCTTCACGCCCGCGCGCAGCGGCCTGGAGAACTCCGCCTCCCAGTCCACGGTTTCACCGGCGTAGCGGCGCTTGAGGCAGTCGCTGGCCAGCTGCGCAGACTTGAAGGCGATGGTGACGCCGGAGGAGAACACCGGATCGAGGAACTCGCCGGCGTTGCCCAGCAGCGCATAGCCCGGGCCCCACAGCGAGCTGACATTGGCCGAGTAGCCGGTGATGCGGCGCACCGGCAGCACCGCCCATTCGGCATTGGCCAGCAGCCCGGTCAGGTTCGGGTCCTCGCCGACGATGGCCTGCAGCTTCTGCAGATCGTCGCCTTCGTAGCGTTCGAAGAACGACGGCTCGGCGACCACGCCCAGCGAGCAGCAGCCGTTGGAGAACGGGATCGTCCAGTACCAGACGTCGATGTGCTCGGGGTGGGTGGTGATCAGGATCTTGTTGCGGTCGAAGTCCGCTTCGGCCGGAATGTTGTCGCGCACGTGGCAGAAGATCGCGCCGCGCACCGGGAAGTTGGACGGCGACTCCAGCTGCAGCAGGCGCGGCAGCAGGCGTGCGAAGCCGGAGGCATCGAGGATGAAGTCGGCTTCGATGCGGTACTCGCTGCCATCCGGTCGGCGCACGTTCACCGCCGGCTGTTCACCGGGTTCGACCGACAGCACTTCATCGCCGAAGCGCAGCGTGGCGCCCATGCGCTCGGCACCACGTGCCAGTACGTTGTCGAAGTCGGCGCGCTGCACCTGGTAAGTGGTGCCCCAGCCGGGCGAGAACTTCTTCCTGAAATCGAACGCGGTGCGTGCCTCGCCGTGCACGAAGGCGGCACCGTTCTTGTACTGGAAACCGGCCTCGACCACGTCCTGCAGCAGCCCGGCCGCTTCGATGTACTCCATGCTCTGCGGCAGCAGGCTTTCGCCGATGGAGAAGCGCGGGAACTGCTGGCGCTCCAGCATCAGCACCTGGCGGCCCTGCTGGCGCAGCATCGCCGCGGCGACGGAGCCGGCCGGGCCCGCGCCGATGATCAGGATTTCAGTGCGTTCGACAGCATCCACAGCAGTACTCATCGGGGCGTCCTTGTTGCTCGATCAGAGGAAGAGAAGAAAACCGGAGGGCGGGCTCAGGCCGGCGGCATGTCGTGCGGCGGTGGACGGAACAGCGGCGAGATCAGCCAGACCAGGCCGATGCCGAACAGCAGGGTCAGGCCGAAGGCGCGCAGCGCCGGAGTCTGCGACAGGCCCAGCAGGCCGAACGACAGCCAGGTACTGGCCGCACCCACGCACACCGCCAGCCACGCGCTGGCATCACCGCGGTGCTCGATCAGGAAGATGCCGTAGTCGATGCCCATGCCCAGCAGCAGCATCAGCGCCAGCACGTTGAACAACTGCAGCGGCTGGCCGAACAGGCCCAGCAGGCCCAGGGTCAGCGCACCGGCGATCAGGGTCGGCGCGAACACGCGCCAGGCCTGGCGGCGGTAGCGCAGCCACAGCGCGCCGAACACCAGCACGATGCCGACCAGCAGCAGCCCACCCATCAGCTTGCGGTAGTGGCCGAGCAGCTGCGAGAAATCGGCGGTGCGATCCACCCAGCGCACGCCCTGCAGGCCCTCGGCCGCACCATGCAGGGTCGTCAGTGCATCGGCGCGTGACAGGTCATCGACCATCACCACGCTGATCATCTGACCGCCCACCGCACCCACCCACAGATGGCGGAACGGCTGCGACGCCGGCGAGGCCAGGAAGGCTTCGGCGGTCAGCGGTGCGCTGGCGAAGTCCGGTCGTTGCAGCGGTTCGCCCACCGCCTCGGACACCGCCGACAGCACGCCCGGTTCCACCTTCGCGGTCAGCGCTGCATCGGCCTGCTGGCGCGCGGGCGACGGCAACCAGTCGCTGATCGCGCGGTAGCCGCCGATGCGCTTGTCATCGGCCAGCGCACGCAGGCGCGTCGTCAGTGCCTCTTCGCGTTGCAGCAGCTGCGCCGCATCGGCGCCCTGCACCAGGTAGAACTGCGCCGGGCTGGGCATGCCCAGCAGCTGGCTCAGGCGGATCTGCTGGGCCATCAACGCCGGCGGCGAAGACTGCAGGCTGCGCAGGTCGTCGTTGCTGTGCAGGCGCGCGATGCCGAGCGCGGACAGCGCCAGCGCGGCCACCACGAACACCGTCACTGGGCGACTGCCATGCAGTCGCGGGAAGCGCTCCAGCGTGTTGCCCAGCCACTGCGAGAAACGGGTCTGGCGGATCTCGCCACCATCCAGCCACGGGAACCAGAAGATGACCGTGAGGAACGCGGCAGCCAGGCCGACCACCGAGAACAGCGCCATCTGGCGAAGGCCCGGGAACGGCGCCAGGCCCAGCGCCAGATAGGCCAGCGCGCTGGTCAGCAGGGCCAGCCACAGGCCGGGCAGCAGGTGCCGCAGCAGCTTCCAGCGGCGATCGGCCGGCTCGGCCTGGCGCGAGGCGAACCAGTGGATGCCGTAGTCCTCGGCCACGCCCACCAGCGACGCACCAAACACCAGGGTCAGCACGTGCACCTTGCCGAACACCAGCACGGTGACCGCCAGCGCCACACCACAGCCGATCAGCAGCGAGGCGGCCACCAGCAGGATCGGGCGCAGCGAGCGGAAGGCCAGCCACACCAGCAGCAGCACTGCCGCCAGCGAGCCCCAGCCGATGGTGTTGATCTCCCGGTTGGCCTGTACGGCAGCGGCTTCGGCGTGCAACGGCACACCGGCATGCAGGATTTCCAGCTCCGGCGCGGCCGCCTTGGCCGCCTTCCCGGCACGTTCCAGCAGCCCATCAAGATGGCGCTCGCCATCGAGCTGGAACGCCGAGCCCGGCGTATCGAACTGCAATGCCGCCCAATGCTTGCCTTCGGCTTCGAGCAGGCCGTCATCGCCCAGGCGCAGGCCTGAGCCCTGCGCCTGCTGCTGCCACCACTGCGGCCACAGCGACAGCGGGTCCTGCCGCCAGTCAGTCAGGCGCGGCGCGCCCATCGGGCCGTACAGCGCGGCCAGTGCCTGCTCGGCCAGTGCCCCGGTTTCGCTGTTCTGCAGCTGGTTGCGCTGGCTGGGAGTCAGCAGGCGATCGCGGTACGGCGCGTAGAACGCGCGCGCCTCATCGAACCAGCCTTCGATCGAACCGCTGGGCACCAGCAACGCGCTGTCGGCATCGGCAGCCATCGCCGCGGCGAACGCCGCCTGCGCGCGCTTGGCGGCGGTGCCATCCTGGCTGCCGAGCAGCACCACCACCTGCCGCGAACTGCCATCGGCGATGCGCCGGGTGACATCGCTCAACAGGCGGTCATGCGCATCCTGCGGCAGCAACGCGAGGATGTCGGTGTCGATCCGCGACTGCTGGCTCCACAGGTGCCACTGCTGCGCGCCCAGCGCCAGCAGCAGCACCAGCCAGGCGATGCCCAGCCAGTGCCACCAGCGCCGCAACCGGTCCGGTGCGTTCAACGCCACAGCGTCACTCAAAGCGGCGTGCCTCATTGGGGTCCAGCGTGGCCGGGGCCTCGCTCAACGCGCTGAACTGGATCTGCGTGCGGTCCTTGTTGGCCTCGACGATCTCCACCTGGCGCACATAGCGGTCACCCTGCAAGGTCAGCGATTCGAAGGCCTTGGCCAGCATTGCCGACTTCGGTGTCAGGCGCAGTCGCCAGCCCTGCCCTTCGCGGCTGGCAGCAACATTGAACTGGCTGGACAGCGCCTGCACGTCGCCGCTCATCAGCGCGAACATGATCGCGTTGACCGAGCGCATCGCCGGCTGCTGCCGCGCGTCGAGCTCGACACGGGTGCTGCCATCGCGCTGGCGGCTGAGGATGCGGTCGGCAGTGACCACCACTTCAGAAGGGAACGGCTTGAGCGTGGTCCAGATCACGCCGTGCTGGCGCGCGACCACGAACCGGCCCTGCGAGCGCAGCGGGTTCTTGAAGCCGCTGACCTGTTTTTCCTGGCTGAACTGGCCACGCAGCACGTCGGGCCGCGCCACCGCCTGGGTGATCGCATCGACGGCGGGGTCGGCCGCCTGTACACGCGGTACGGCCACCAGCAGCAGCGCGCACAGCAGCACGCTCGAAACACGGGCAAGCATCGTCACGGCGCAGGCACTCCCAGGCGTTCCCACAGTACCGGCGGGCACTGGTACAACATTTCCTTGCTGGCCGCGTCCAACGCGACCTGGATGGTCATCGCGCGGGTCAGCACCTGGCCGCTTTCCGCATCGAGAATCTCGTACTCGATCTTCAGCCGGTTCTCCCATTCCACGATGCGCGCGACCACGCGCAGCGCCTGGTTGAACAACAGCGGGCGCACGTACTTCACCCGCGCATCGACCACCGGCCACAGGTAGCCCGATTCGAGCATCTGCGGGTAGTCGTAGTCGTAGCGGCCGAGCAGTGCGCAGCGCGCGATCTCGAAGTACTTGAAGTAGTTGCCATGCCAGACCACGTTCATCGGATCGCAGTCATGGAAGGCGGGGGTCAGGGTGATTTCCCCGACCAGTTCCGTGTGTTCATTCACCGGCATACAGTTCCCAGCGTTGCGCGCGGATCTCCACCAGCAGTTCCCGCAGTTCGCGATCCAGCGCGCGGTCTTCTTCGACCAGGGCGATGCGCTGCCCCAGTTCGGCGTACATGTCGGCCAGACTGCCATGCAGCTGCGCATTCAGGCCAACCCGCTCGCGCAGGGCCAGGCCCTGGCGCGCGGCAATCAGCATCGCGGCCACCACCTGCTCGGTCAGCTCGATCACGCGCAGGCAGTCGCGCGCGGCGATGGTGCCCATGCTGACCTTGTCCTGGTTGTGGCATTCGGTGGAACGCGAGAATACCGAGGCCGGCATGGTCTGCTTCAGCGCTTCGGCGGTCCAGGCCGACACGCTGATCTGCAGCGCCTTCAGGCCATGGTTGATCGCCGCGCGCGGGCCGGTGGCCGCCGACAGGTTGGCCGGCAGGCCGTGGTTGTAGCGGGCATCGACCACCAGCGCCAGCTGGCGGTCGAGCAGGTCGGCGACATTGGCCACGGTGTTCTTCAGGGTATCCATCGCCAGCGCGATGTGGCCGCCGTAGAAGTGGCCACCGTGCAGGATGCGCTCGCCGTCGGCGTCGATCAGCGGATTGTCGTTGGCGCTGTTGAGCTCGGTTTCGATCAGCTGGCGCAGGAACGGCAGGCTGTCTTCCAGCACGCCGATCACGTGCGGTGCGCAGCGCAGCGAGTAGCGGTCCTGCAGGCGCTGTTCGTTGCGCGGCGGACGTTCGCTGTGCAGGTCACTGCGCAGGCGTGCAGCGATGCGGCCCTGGCCCGGGTGCGGCTTGGCCGCGAACAGGGTCTGGTCGAAGTGGTGCGCATTGCCGTCGCTGGCCAGCACGTTGAACGCGGTCAGGCGCGTGGCCATGCGCGCCAGGTAATCGGCGCGCTGCCAGGCCAGGCAGGCCAGGCCGGTCATCACCGCGGTGCCGTTCATGATCGCCAGGCCTTCCTTCGGCCGCAGCTTCAGCGGGGTCATGCCGATCTTCGCCAGCACCGGGCCAGCCGGCTGCACCTGGCCTTCGAACAGCACCTCGCGCTCGCCACACAGCACCGCCGCCACGTACGACAGCGGGGTCAGGTCGCCACTGGCACCAACCGAACCCTCGGCCGGAATCATCGGCAGCACGTCGTGCTGCAGCAGCGTGGCCAGGCCTTCCAGCAGCGGCACGCTGACACCGGACATGCCGCGCACCAGCGACGCCAGGCGCGCGGCCAGCACCGCGCGGGTCTCGACCGGGTCCAGGTAACGGCCCAGGCCGCAGCCGTGATAGGTGTACAGATGGTGCGGCAGTTCGGCCACCAGCGCCGGCGGGATGTTCACCGTGCACGAGTCGCCGTAGCCGGTGGTCACGCCGTAGATCACGCCATCCTCGCGCAGCAGGCGGTCGAGGAAATCGGCGCCGCGCTGGATATGCGCGCGGAACGCCGGGGCGTCGCTCAGTGCGGCCTCGCACTGGCGCTGGGCCAGGGCCACCACGTCTTCGATGGTCAACGGTGCATCGCCAAAGCGGCACACGGGTACGGCGTCAGTCGTCATGCGGAGCCTGATCCCAGAAGGGGAAGAAATTGAACCAGTCCAACGGCGACTGGATGACCTGGAGTTCGAGCCAGCGCGCGAAGTGCTGGGCCTGTTCGGCCAGTGCGGCATCGCGCGAACCGCGCGGCAGCACGATGCGTTCGGCGAACTGTTCAAACGCCACCCGATAGCCCTCGCCCTGATGCAGGCAGGCCATGGTGTAGACCGGGCAGCCCAGCGCGGCGGCCAGCACATAGGCGCCGATCGGGAACGGCGCACGATGACCGAGGAAATCGGCGGTGACACTGCGGCCGCCCTGCACCGGCGTGCGGTCGCCGACGATGGCGACGAAGCCACCGGCCGCCACCCGCTCGGCCAGCATCACCGCGGTGGCCGGTCCCATTTCGGTGACCTGCACCAGCTCCACCGCTGCCAGCGGGTCCAGCCGCTGCAGCAGGCGGTTGAAGCGCTGCGCATGCGCGGTGTGCACCAGCACGGTGATGCGGAACCCCGGCACCTGCTCGGCCAGCACCTGGCACAGTTCCAGGCAGCCGATATGCGCGGTCAGGATCAACCCGCCTTCGCGGCGCGCGATCTTGTCCAGCACCAGATCGCGGTGCAGGTGGATGCGTTCGGGCGGGTAGCGCCCGCCCAGGCCGAGGATCTTGTCCAGCATCGTGTCGGCGAAGGCGAAAAAGTGGCGCAGGCTGTCGCGCCGCGTAGGTGCGCGGCCGAGCACGCCGCTGTGCGCCTGCAGGCGCTGCAGGTACTGCATCGAGGCCTGGCGGCCGACACGGTTGCCGAGCCAGTGGCAGGTCACCACCGGCCACACGCACAGGCGGAATGGCCAGCGCCCGAACCAGCGGTGCACCCAGCACAGGAACAGCACGCCGGCCACCGAGGTGGACTCGCCGATGTCGGCCCAGTGCGGGGCGTCGTGCGTGGTCGCCATCTCAACCCTGCCCACGCAGGCGGCGCCACAGCAGGCGCGGCGCGCGCCAGAGCATGCCGAAGAACAGGCGGGTGTGCATGCGGCTGATGCGCACGTTGTCGCGCCACACATCGAAGTGCGACACCCCATCGGACGGATAGGTCACGCGCGTGGCCAGGTGTTCGACCGGCAGCTGCCGCCAGTAGAGGCGCACCATGATCTCGGTGTCGAAATCCATGCGCCGGCCGATGGTCTCTTCGCCGATCAGGCGCAGCACCGGTGGCAGCGGATACACGCGGAAGCCGCACATGGTGTCGCGCAGGTGCAGCGACAGCGTGTTGATCCAGACCCAGATGTGGGTGGCGTAGCGACCGTACAGGCGCGCCTTCGGCACGCTGGCGTCGTAGGCCGGAATGCCGCAGATCACCGCCTCGGGCCGCGCACGCGCAGCCACGATGAAGCGTGCCAGATCGGCGGTATCGTGCTGGCCGTCGGCATCGATCTGCAGCACGTGGCTGTAGCCACGCGCGCCGGCTTCAGCAAAGCCGGCCAGCATCGCCCCACCCTTGCCCTGGTTGACGTCCAGGCGTAGCAGGTCGACGCCCTGGCGCTGTGCCAGTGCACGCAGCACCGCCGCGCAGGACGCGTGCGAGCCGTCATCGACCAGCAGGCAGGGCAGGCCGGCGGCCTGCACGCCATCGACCACCGCCGCGATGGCGTGCTCGTGGTCGTAGACGGGAATCACCACCAGTGGCGCGAACGCGGCACCGGCAACGGCCGGGTCAGTCCACATCGGCGAACACCACCTTGCCGCTGGCATGCACGCCGTGGCGGGAGGTATAGCGGAACGTGAGCACTCCGCGCGCGGCATCCCAGTCCAGCTGCAGGGTCAGCTCATCCCCCGGGCGTGCTACGTGCTGGAACTTCACCGCGTCCATGCGCAGGAAGCCCGCCGGCATCGCGAACGCCTGGCGGCCGAAGCGCACCGCCCAGTCCAGCTGGGCCACGCCGGGCAGGATCGCCGCCTGCGGGAAGTGGCCCTGGAAGGGCCGCAGCGCCGGGTCCAGGGTCATGCGCAGGGTGGCGCTGTCCGCGCTGCGCTGGTCCCACACCGGTTCGGGCATCAATGGCTGGAACAGCGTTGCCAGGGCGGCCTGGGTCACCTTGCCCTGCGCGTTGATCGGCAACGCCTGCACCAGACGCCAGCGGCGCGGCCGGGTAACCGCGTCGTGGGCAGAGGCCAGGCGTGCGCCAAGGCGCTGGCCGAGCGCGCGGCGCGCGGCGTCGCCCCCCTCCAGCAGCGCCGGATCGGCCGGTACCACCACCGCTGCCAGCTGCTCACGCTGTCCTGGCAGGACCAGCACGCGCACGTCATCCACCTCGGCGTCTTCGCGCAGCGCGCGCTCCAACGCATCCAGCGAGACGCGGCGCTCTTCAATCTTGACGATGCGGTCGGCGCGGCCCAGCAGGCGGAAACGGCCATCGGCCAGCGCTTCCACCCGATCCTGGGTGCGCCACCAGTCGGCGTTCTCCAGGTGCGCGGAGGCCACCGCCAGGCAGCCGTCGTCGATCCGCCACTGCACGCCCGGTAGCGGCTGCCACGGCGGCAGGTCGGTGTCCCAGCGGCGCCAGGCGATGCCGCCGGTCTCGCTGCTGCCGTACACCTCGGTGGGGGCCACGCCCAACCACTGCCGCACCTGCCGCGCCGCCTCTTCCGGCAGCGGGCCGCCGGAGGAGAACACCGCGCGCAGGCGGCCATGCAGGCTGGCCCAGTCGAGCTGTTCGGGCAGGCGCTTGAGGTGGGCCGGAGTTGCCACCAGCACCGTATCGGTACCGGCCAGCGCGCCCACCAGGTCTTCGTGGAAGAACCGGCGCGGATGAATCAGGCGGCCGGCGGCCAGCGGCCACAGCACGCGGAACAGCAGGCCGTAGATGTGCTGGTGGGACACCGTGCCATGCACCTGCGCGCCCTCCAGCTGCGCGCCGAAGGCGGCCTGCAGCGCGTCCACTTCGCGCGTCAGCTGGTCCATGCGCTTGCTGATCGCACTGGGCTGGCCGGTGCTGCCGGAGGTGAACACACACAGCTCGCAGGCGCGCTCGTCCAGCGCCTGCAGCGCAGCGTCCCCGCCGATGGCCGAGGCCACCAGCGGCCGGTAATCGGCGGACACATCGCCAGCGAAACCACTCACCTGCGGTTGCAGCGCCTGCAGCGTGGCCGGCAGGTTGTCGGCGGCCAGGAACACCCGCTTGCCGGCATGCCAGGCACCGAACAGCGCTGCCGCGAAGGCCACCGCGTCATCGAAGTACAGCGCCCAGTCGCGACCATCGGCGGCGGCAAAGGCCGCGCGCCAGGCCAGCACCCGCTGCCGGAAGCGGGGGTGATCGATCACCTCGCCCTCGCAGAGGCCGATGCGGCGCTGCGGCTGCGGGTCCACCAGCAGTCGGTCCAGGGCGATCCACTCAGCCATGCGCGTGCGCCGCCTTGACCCGCCGCCGCACCAGCCACTCACCTGCAAACAACACGCCCATCATCACGTACGCCAACAATCCGTTGTAGAGCATCCAGACCCGGTCCGACGCGTACAGCGCGGTCAGCAGGGCCAGGCTGCCGTTGAGAACGAAGAAGCCGCACCAGACCTGGGTGACGCGGCGGGTATAGGCCACCGCAAACGGTGGCAGGTCCGGCTCCTGCAGCCGCGCCAGGCGCTCCACCAGCGGCGGGCCGAAACGCAGGCTGGTGCCGAACACCGCCAGCATCACCGCGTTGACCAGCGCCGGGTACAGCTTCAGCGGCAGGGCCTGGTTGAGTACGGTGGCCAGCACGGCCAGCAGGCCGGTACCGGCGGCGGCGGCCCACCACAGCGGCTGGCGCGTGCTCAACGCCCGCAGCACCGCCAGGGCAAACAGCAGCAGCGACAGCCAGCGCGGCTCGAAACGGCCCATCGCCAGGTACACCAGCAGCGGGTAGGCCAGCGAAATCGCGGCCACCACGACGGTGCGTGCGCGTGCCATGGCGAAGCCGCCGGCGCTGCGGTCAGGCGGCTGCCTGGTCCGGCAACAGCCCATGCACGACATCGACGATGTCCTGCACGGTGCGCACGGCCTTGAACGCTTCCGGCTGCAGGTTGCGGCCGAGCAGCGGCTTGAGCTGCACGATCAGGTCCACCGCATCGATGCTGTCGATGTCCAGGTCGTCGTACAGGCGCGCCTCGGGGGTGATCCGCGCAGGCTCGATCTCGAAGCTGTCGGTCAGGATGCTGACGATGCGTTCAAACAGTTCATTCTTGGTCATGGCAGTTCCTGGCGCCGTTACGACTGGCGGGCGGCGACGAACTCGCCGAGCGCGCGCACGCTGGAGAAATGGCGACGGGTTTCTTCCGAATCGGCCGAGAGGCTGACACCGTACTTCTTCTGCAGCGCCAGGCCCAGCTCCAGCGCATCGATCGAATCCAGACCGAGGCCTTCAACGAACAACGGCGCGGTCGGATCGATGTCCTCCGGCGTGATGTCCTCCAGCGAAAGGGAGGAAATGATCAATTCCTTGATCTCGTGCTCAAGTGCTTGCACGGGGCGGCTCTCCAGACAGGTCGAAATAACGAGAAAGGTGCTCGGTAACGCGGCGTGCCGCCAAGGCATCCCCCCTTGGCGAGTCGTCTTCGGCCAGGAAAGGCGCGATCGGGATATCTTCGCCGATCTGCAGCCGAACGTGAAAGCGACGTGAGGGTACACGATACCACTTCTGTCCCTTGGTCAGGGTCGGGGGGGTACAGGTGATCCGCACCGGGGTGATGTCCAGCCGGCCGCGCACGGCGATGTTGGCCGCGCCCCGCTGCAGCCGGGGCGGCTGACCGGGCACACTGCGGGTGCCTTCGGGGAAGATGACCAGGGTGCCGCCGGCCTGCACGGCGGCGACGCAGTCGTCCACCAGCCCGGCGCCGTCGTCGTTGGAGATGTAGCCGGCCGCCCGTACCGGGCCGCGCATGAACGGGTTGCAGGCCACGGCCCGCTTGACCACGCAGTCGGCGTTGGGCAGCAGCGCGATCAGGCAGACCACGTCGATCAGGGTCGGATGATTGGCCAGAACCAGCAGGCCATCGCGCTGCAGGCGCTCGCGGCCCTCGATCTGCAGGGTCATCACCCCCAGCCGGCACATCAGCCGGACATGGCTGGCGAAGGCCGCCTGCACCACCCGGCGGGCCCGGCGGCGGCGGGCCATCGGGTCACGCATCAGCATCAACACCGGCATCACCAGCAGGCCCAGCAGCAGCCCGCCCACGCCGAACGCGGCAAAGCTCAGGCCGGTGCCGAACACCCGCCAGGCATGGTCCAGGCGGCGCCGCAGCTCAGCCACGGCGCCCCCAGCGCCAGCGTTGGCCCTGGCTCACATGCTCCAGCGCCGGCGCCGCCGACAGCAGGAAGCGGTGCAGGTCCAACGCGTGCGGCAGCGTGCCCGGCGCGGTGCTGGCCTGGCCTTCGGCCGGGTGCCACTGCAACGACAGGGTCGGATGGCCCTCGGCGGGCGCGGTCAATCGCCAGCACCAGGCGAAGAACGGGTCGGGTTCGTCGGCGAACGTCGCGTAAATACGCGGCAACGGCGATTCATAGACCACCACCCGCACTTCGCGGGCGCCATCGGCCAGCAGGCCCGCGGCCTCCAGACAGGCGGCTTCCACGGTGGACTGCCCGGCGGCCAGCGCCAGGTAGTTGCCGCGGTGGCCACGGGCGATCGAGTACAGCGCGGCGATCGCGTTGTGCACCGACAGGCCGAACCCGGTCGGCGACAACGGTTGTTCGCCGATCAATGCGGACAGCAGGTCCATGGACCGGGCGACGTCGCCATGGCGGCTGGCGAACACCAGCGGTACCTGGCTGTCAGCGCCCTGCCCGTCCTCGCACCAGCACGCGGCCTGGATCGCCATCCGGCCCAGCCGCTCGATACGGCGGCGCTGCATCGCCGGCACCTCGGCCAGCGCCGGGGTGTCCTCGCCCTGCGGCAGGTACGGTGCCTCGGCCCAGCGCAGCCACTGGCTGCGCTCGCTCAGGCCGGGCGCCCAGGCGGCCCAGTCGACGATGGAGAATTCGATCATTTAGCGGTGGTGCTTCAATGGGAGAACGATAGGCACGAGCCATTACGGCGACGCGCGGCGGCCCCCCATTCCTGCGGCCGTGCGTCCGTCCAGGACGTCGCCGGCTGCCCCCCTGGCCGCCGGAAAGGAGCGCACGCTAGCACGTCCGGCACGGGGTGTGCAGGTTTCACATTCCCCAACGCGGGCCCGCCACCCTCGGGTCCGCGTTTGGATCGATCAGTGGTAACCGGTATCGGCGTGCACCTTGCCGCGGAATACCCGGTAGGACCATGCCGTATAGCCGAGGATGACCGGCAGCAGAACGACCAGCCCGACCAGGGTGAAGCCCAGCGAGGAGGCCGGCGCGGCCGCCTGCCACAGCGTCATCGACGGCGGCAGCAGGTACGGCCACATGCCCAGCACCAGGCCGAGGAAGCCGAGCACGAACAGCGCCAGGCTGAGCAGGAACGGCGGCAGGTCACGGCGTGGATGGGTGGCGCTGCGCCACAGCGCGGCCGCCACTGCCAGGGTCAGCAGCGGTACCGGCGACAGCCACCAGAAGTTGCCGTCGCTGAACCAACGCGCCATCAACCGCGAGTCGAGGAACGGCAGCCAGCTGCTGACCAGGCCCATCGCCGCGATCACCGCCACCACCAGCGGCCGGGTCAGCTGCCGTGCGAGCGCCTGCACGCGCCCTTCGGTCTTCAGGATCAGCCAGGTGCTGCCCAGCAGCGCATAGCCGGCCACCAGCGCGGCACCGGTCAGCATCGCGAACGGGCTGAACCAGGCAAACGCACCGCCCTGGTAGACACCGTCCACCAGCGGAATGCCCTGCACCAGGGTGCCCAGGATCACGCCCTGGGCGAACGTCGCCAGCAGCGAACCGAGGCCGAACGCCACGCTCCACAGCCGGCGCGAACGATGCGCCTTGAAGCGGAACTCGAACGCCACGCCACGGAACACCAACGCCACCACCAGCAGCAGCACCGGCAGGTACAGCGCCGACAGCAGCACCGCATAGGCCTTCGGGAATGCCGCCAGCAGGCCGGCGCCGCCCAGTACCAGCCAGGTCTCGTTGCCGTCCCAGATCGGCGCGGCGGTGTTCATCATCAGGTCCAGCTGGTCCTCGTCCTCGGCGAACGGGGCGAGGATGCCGATACCGAGCACGAAGCCGTCCAGCACCACGTACATCAGCACGCCGAAGCCGATCACCGCGAACCACGCCACCGGCAGCCAGGTCATCAGGTCCATCAGCGCTCCTCCAGCGGCTCGTCGGCAGCCGACAGCGGGCGCGCCGGGGTGTGGCTGCCATGATCCAGCGACGGCCCTTCGGCGAAGGGCTGCGGCCCATGGCGCAGGATCTTCACCAGGTACCAGATGCCCCAGCCGAACACGAACGCGTAACCGACCACGTAGACACCCAGCGACAGCGCGGTCATCCACGCACTCTGCGGGCCGACCGCATCGGCGGTGCGCAGCACGCCGTACACCACCCACGGCTGGCGCCCCATCTCGGTCACGAACCAGCCCGACAGCAGCGCGATGAAGCCGCTGGGCAGCATCCAGTTCCAGCTGCGCAGCAGCCACGGTGAATCCAGCAGTTTGTTGCGCCACAACTGGAAAGCCGAGACCCAGGCCAGCAGCAACATCAATGTGCCCAGCCCGACCATGATGCGGAAGGCGAAGAACACCGGCGTCACCGGCGGCCGCTCGCTGGCCGGCACCGAGGTGAGCGGATCGAAGGTACCGTCCAGCGAATGGGTGAGGATCACGCTGCCCAGCTTGGGGATGGCCACTTCGAAATCGTTGCGCTCTTCCCTTTCGTTGGGCAGCGCGAACACCACCAGCGGCACGCCCTCGCCTTCCCGGGTTTCATGCCAGTGCGCTTCCATCGCCGCGATCTTCATCGGCTGGTGCTTGAGCGTGTTCAGGCCGTGCATGTCGCCGACGAAGATCTGCACCGGCACGGTCAGCGCCGCGAACGCCACCGCCGCCACCAGCATGCGCCGGCCCGCTTCCACGTGCGTGCCCTTGCGCAGGTACCACGCACCCACACCACCAATCACGAAACAGGTAGTGATGAACGAGCCCAGCGCCATGTGCGCCAGGCGGTACGGGAACGAGGGGTTGAACACCACCTGCCACCAGTCCACCGGATGCACGATGCCGTTGACCATCTCGTAGCCGGCCGGCGTATGCAGCCAGCTGTTGGACGAGAGGATCCAGAACGTGGAGAACAGCGTGCCCAGCGCCACCATGCAGGTGGACAGGAAATGCAGGCGCGGCGAGACCCGGCCCCAGCCGAACATCATCACGCCCAGGAAGCTGGCCTCCAGGAAGAACGCGGTCAGCACTTCATAGGTCAGCAGCGGACCGATCACGGTGCCGGCCACCTCACTCAGCCGCGGCCAGTTGGTGCCGAACTGGAACGCCATGACAATGCCGCTGACCACGCCCATGCCGAACGACACCGCGAAGATCTTCTGCCAGAAGAAATACAGCTCGCGCCACACCGGCAGCCTGGTGCGCAGCCAGCGCCATTCGATGAAGGCCAGCCAGCTGGCGGTGCCGATGGTGAAGGCGGGGAACAGCACGTGGAAACTGATGACGAATCCGAACTGGATCCGGGACAACAACAACGCGTCCAAGGGACGCCTCCTGCCTGCGACCGGTGGGATACCGGACCACTTTAGGAGGATTTAGTTAACGTGGGATGCGACCGGGTGACGCGCTGCTTCACTTTGTCGCAGGTGGGCGTGACGATCGCTGGGCGTGGCCCGGCGGCAGCCTCAGTGCCAGAAATACCAGGCGCCCGCCGCCAGCAGCGTGGCCACCAGCAGCACCTGCACCACCACATAGCCCACACCACTGTCGCGCGACTCGGCGGTAATGCGCTGCTGCAGCGCCTCACTCACATCCGGCGTTTCTTCCTGCTGCGCCTGCTCACGCAACGCCTGTGCCAGCGCGCGAGCTTCCGCCTCGCGGGGGTCGGTCGGTGGGTTCACAGCAGTTCTCCGGCGGTGGCGTGCCGCGTCAGTTCCTGTTTCAGGACATGGCGCGCGCGGAACAGGTGGCTCTTGATGGTACCGCGTGCCAGCCCGGTCACCTGTTCGATCTCGGCCAGATCGAAATCTTCCAGATAATGAAGCCCGACGATCAGGCGCTGTGGCGGGCTCAGCCGTTCCAGTGCCGCGCCCAGCTGGCGCCCGGCCTGCAACGCCTCGCTCAGCTCCGCCGGCCCAGGGCCTTCATCACCGGCGCCCAGTTCCTCGGGCACCTCAACGGCCACCATCCATTGCGCTTCCAGCCGCCGCCGCCGCAGGTACTGCAGCGCCGTGGTGTAGGCCACCCGCGAGACCCAGGTGCGCAACGAGGATTCAAAGCGGAACCGGTGCAGCTGGCGGAACACCGCCAGGAAGGTCTCCTGCAGCAGGTCGGCCACCTGGTCGCGGTCACCGACCATGCGCCCGATCACATGCGCGCAGGTGCGTTGATGGGCCTGCACCAGCTGCGCGAAGGCCGCTTGCGAGCCATCGATGATGGCGCTGACCAGCGCGCGCTCGTCGTCCGCGGCCGGTGCCGGTTCGACGGGGACGTCGCGGTGACGCCCCCGCAATGCCGCCAGTGCTCCGCCCAGCAGGCTCATGCGCAGGGCGCCCCCTGTGCCCGTGGCATGCCAGCCTCAGCCCTTGCGTGCGGCGGGGCGGGTGAAGTGCCAGGCCAGCAGCTGGCCGAGGCCGGCACTGCCGACCATCGCCGCAGCGGCGCCGAAGGTCAGCTCGCGTGCGCCGATTGCCTCCAGCAGGCCCATCGCCACGGCCAGGCTCACCAGGCTGATGCCCCAGCGCAGCGCGCCCTGGCGGCGGCGTTCTTCTTCCAGCACCGCCAGCGAGCGGATCACTTCCTCCGGCACGTGTGGCGCCACCAGCTTGCTGCGGGCACGGGCATCGGCGATGGCATGGATCGCATAGGCGATGCAGATGAAGAGGGTGATCGGGATCAGTTCCTGCATGGTCGGGCTCCTGTTCGGTGGATGATGCGGGTTCAGGAGAATGGATGCGCGGCCACGGCGACCGGTTGCAGCATTTTGCCGATTCCGCTGCCATGACCTGTGGCCCCCTCCCCCGGCGCAGGCGGCTGCTACCCTTGCCCGGTTTCCTCATCTGGTGCGTCCGCCCATGTCCCGAGTGCTGCCCCTGTCCCTCCTGTTGTCGGCCGTACTGGCCGCACCGGCCGCGCATGCCGCGCCGACGCCGATCACCATCGAACAGGCCATGGCCGACCCGGACTGGATCGGTCCGCCGGTCGAAAAGGCCTGGTGGTCGTGGAACAGCCAGCAGGTGGAATACCAGCTCAAGCGCAACGGCAGCCCGGTGCGCGACACCTTCCGCCAGCCGCTGGCCGGTGGCGTGGCCGCGCAGGTGGCCGATGACCAGCGCGGCACCCTGGACGTGGCCGAGCCGGTCTACGACCGCAGCCGCAGCCGCAGCGCCTTCGTGCGCAATGGCGATGTGTTCGTGCGCGACCTGCGCAGCGGCGCACTGACCCAGCTGACCCGCAGCAACGAGCGCGCGGGCAACGTGAACTTCGCCGCCGACAACGGCGTGATCTGGCGTGTCGGCCAGAACTGGTTCCACTGGACCGCCGCCAGCGGCGTGCAGCAGGTGGCCAGCCTGAAGGCCGAGAAGGACCCGCGCACGGCGCCGAAGGCCGACGTGCTGCGCGATCAGCAGCTGCGCACCCTGGAAACCCTGCGCCGCGACCGTGACCAGCGCGAAGCGCTGAAGGACCAGGACCAGCGCTGGCGCCAGGCTGACCCGACCCGCGCGCCGGGCCCGGTGTACCTGGGCGCCGACGTGGAGATCGGTGACAGCGTGCTGTCGCCGGACCTGACCCACCTGATCGTGGTGACCAAGCCGAAGGACTTCGACGACGGCCGCACCAGCAAGATGCCGCTGTACGTGACCGAATCGGGCTACGAGGAAACCGAGGACACCCGCACCCGCGTCGGCCGCAACGGCTTCGAACCGCACACCCTGTGGTACGTGGACGTGCGCACCGGCAAGGCCGAGAAGGTCTCGCTGGCCAGCCTGCCAGGCATCGGCACCGACCCGCTGGCCGAGCTGCGCCGCAAGGCCGGCAAGGATGCGCTGAAGGGCGAGCGCAGCGTGCAGGTGATGAGCGACTTCATGGGCGGTGGGATCCGCTGGAGCGCCGATGGCCAGCAGGCCGCGGTGATGCTGCGTGCCAACGACAACAAGGACCGCTGGATCATCAGCGTCAACGCAGCCGATGGCCGCGTGCAGAACCGCCATCGCCTGACCGACAACGCCTGGATCAACTGGGGCTTCAACGATTTCGGCTGGATGGCCGACGGCCGCACGCTGTGGCTGCTGTCCGAGGAATCGGGCTTCTCGCACCTGTACACCCAGGCCGGCAGCGCCAAGCCGCAGGCGCTGACCAGCGGCAAGTGGGAAACCTCGGCGCCGGTGCCGTCGGCCGATGGCAAGGGGTTCTACTTCCTGTGCAACCAGCAGGCGCCGCATGACTACGAAGTCTGCTCGGTCGACACCGGCAGCCGCCAGGTGCGCGAGCTGACCAGCCTCAACGGCGTGGAAGACTTCTCGCTGTCGCCGGATGGACAGCAGCTGCTGGTGCGTTACTCCGGCGCCTACCTGCCGCCGCAGCTGGCCGTGCTGCCCAGCGCCGGTGGCCAGACCCGCGTGCTGACCGACACCCGCACCGCCGACTACAAGGCGCGCCAGTGGATCCAGCCGAAGCTGGTGGCGGTGCCGTCCAAGCACGGTGCGGGCGTGGTCTGGGCCAAGTACTACGAGCCGGAAACCAAGGAGCCCGGCAAGAAGTACCCGATCGTGATGTTCGTGCACGGCGCCGGCTACCTGCAGAACGTGCACCAGCGCTACCCGGCCTACTTCCGCGAGCAGATGTTCCACAACCTGCTGGTGCAGAAGGGCTACATCGTGCTGGACATGGATTACCGCGGCAGCGAGGGCTACGGCCGCGACTGGCGCACGGCGATCTACCGCAACATGGGCCACCCGGAACTGGAAGACTACAAGGACGGCCTGGACTGGCTGGTCGACACCCAGCAGGGTGACCGCGACCACGCCGGCATCTACGGCGGTTCCTACGGCGGCTTCATGACCTTCATGGCGCTGTTCCGTGCACCGGGCACCTTCAAGGCCGGCGCCGCGCTGCGCCCGGTGGTGGACTGGCACAACTACAACCACGGCTACACCAGCAACATCCTCAACACCCCGGACATCGACCCGGAGGCGTACCGCGTGTCCTCGCCGATCGAGTACGCGCAGAACCTGCAGGACAACCTTCTGATCGCCCACGGCATGATGGATGACAACGTGTTCTTCCAGGATTCGGTGAACCTGACCCAGCGCCTGATCGAGCTGCACAAGGACAACTGGTCCATCGCACCGTACCCGCTGGAACGCCATGGCTACGTGCGTGCCGATTCGTGGCTGGACCAGTACAAGCGCATCCTCAAGCTGTTCGAGCAGAACCTGAAGTGAGCAGGCTGGCATGAGCCGCGCCGCAGCCACGATCCGGATCGTGGCTGCGGTCATCCTGGATGACCGCGGCCGGGCGCTGGTGGTGCGCAAGCACGGCGCCACCCGCTTCATCCAGCCCGGCGGAAAGCCTGAACCCGGCGAAGCGCCGCTGCAGGCGCTGGCCCGCGAGCTGGACGAGGAGCTGGGCATAACGTTGCGCACCGATGCTGCCATCGCGCTCGGTGTGTTCGAAGACTGGGCAGTGAATGAGCCCGGCCACCGCGTCCAGGCGCAGGCGTGGTGGGTGCAGCTGGATGGCACGCCGCAGGCGCGCGCCGAGATCGCCGAACTGGCCTGGGTGCCGCTGCAGCCGCCGCATGGCCTGCCCTTGGCACCCTTGAGCGAACACCATATCCTGCCGGCGGTCGCCACCCGGGTGACGGCCCGCTGACCGCGCGGGCATCGACTGCAAGGACGCCGGATGCCAGTCCCCCCACCCGTCTCCCTCCGCGCGGCAGCCCCTGTCAATGACTGGGTACGCCCGGTGGCCCTGTCCTGCCTCTGGGTGTCGGCCGCCTGCACCGTCGCCCTGCTGCTGGTCACGCTGCTGGCCTGGCCGCTGGTCCACAGCGAAATCTGGCAATCACTGGCGCTGGACGCCTGGCACATCGGCATGGATCGCATCGTGTTGTGGTTGCTCGGCCACCCGGTAGCGGCTTTGCTGCTGACCGCCCTGGCCTGTGCCCTCTCGACCGCCGCCAGCTGGGGCCTGCTGCGCCTGAAGCAGTGGGGCCTGTGGAGCTTCATCGCCCTGCTGCTGCTCACCGCCCTGGCCAACTTCATCGTGACCGGTTGGTTGGACGGCGTGGCCGCACCGCTGATCCACCTGCTCGGCGATTCGCCCGAGGCGCTGCGCTCCCTGCAGATCCAGCGACGGCTGTTCACCGCCACGATGTACGCCGCGTCGTTGGCGCTGGCGCTGCTGCAGGGCGGCGTGGCCTGGCGCCTGCTGCGCCCGGACATCCGCGCGCGGTTCCACTAGACGCCCCACTTCCGCACGACAAGGACCGTCGCATGCGCCTGCTGACCCTGCTCCCCGCGCTGCTGTTGTTGGCCGCGCTGCCTGCCACCGCCGCCGCCGATGCACTGCGCTGCGGCGAGTACCGCAGCACCGATGGCGGCGTGGCCCTGGTGTTCGAATCATCCACCGCCGGTTATCAGGCGCTGGACGGCCAGGAACGCGCGCCGCTGCGCATCGACCGCAGCGCCGGCGATCTGCTTCTGGTGTTTCTCGACGACGGCGTATCCACCGCCCTCGGCGTGGCTGCTGACGGGACGCATATCGACGACGGTGTGGCCGACTACACGCTGCATCGAACCCAGCCCTGCCAACGCGCCCCTGCGCCCCGCGCCGACGGCTGCCTGGCCCGCCCTGCGCTGTGCATTGCGCGGCTCGCTGAGGCGCCTCCGGAACAGGCCAAGCGCGCGTGCGAGGAAGGCGTCGGCGCCGGCTGCTCGGCGCTGCTGCGCCACTTTCTCGCTACGCCGACCACCGAGGCCGGGCAGCAGGACGCGCCATTGCCGGCCGCGCAGCGCGCCACGCTGCAGCGGCTCTGCCTGCAACAGCGCGGTGGTCGCTTCTGCACCGAGGTGGCCGAACAGCAGTTGATCGCACGGGAACCGGCGCTGGCGGTGCAGGCCCTGCGGGTCGTCTGCGATGCAGGCCGCGTCAGTGCCTGCGAGCGCACTGCGCCCCTGCTTGAACTCGGCGCCGACCTGCGCCTGGTGCCGGCCCGGCGGCTTCCATGTGGCCTCTACCGGGCTGAAGGTGGCGTGATCGACACGCTCGACTTCGGTGATGGCACGCAGGCGCGTCTGCACGAAGGTGCCGTTCATCTGCAGCAGAACGGTGAAACCCTTGTGCTGCGCCCGCTCGGCAACGGCGACCTGCTCGGCATGGATGCGCAGACCGGCTACCAGCGCTACCGGCGCGTGCCTGGCACGGCACAATGCACGCCCCCGCGCGAGGCTCGTGATCTGCCGTAGCGCCTGGAGCTTCCTGTTCGATCGTCAAGGAGACGACATGCGCTTACTGCGATCGCGCCACCGCTGGCTGGCCTGGGCGTTGCTGCTGGCCACGCCTCTGGCCGCTGCCCAATCACCCCAGTGCGGCCTGTTCAAGGCCGATGAAGGCAGCACCACGCTGCGCGTCATTTCGCCCAACCGGGGCGAGCAGAAGCACTACGGCAGCGCGCCATCGCCCGTCGTTTTCCAGCAGATCGAGGGAAAGCTGCAGCTGGTGAACCTCGAGTACGGCCTGCCCAGCGAACTGCAGGTGCGTGATCGTGGCCGCAGCGTCAAGGTGGATGGCACACGCTACACCCTGCAGGCGCCGGCAACGTGCGCCGCTGCGGCTACGCCGGCAGCGCGCAGCTGCCTGGCCGATGCGGCAGCCTGCCTGGACAATCGCCGCGACGCGACGCCGATCGCGCTGGAAGCGGCCTGCCGCGAAGGCGTACCCGGCATGTGCCTGCAGCTGGCCGAGCGTTGGCGCGAAGACGCCACGCCTTCGGTCGTTCCGGACGGTGCGGCGCATAAGGCGCTCCTCGATGCCGCCCTGGCCGGCATCGAGCTGCCGGCCCCGTGCCGCGAGGGGGGCTTCCAGGACCAGACGCCTGACTGTGCAGCAGCGCTGGAAGCAGATCCGGCGTTGCAGGAGCGGCTGATCAAGACCGCAATGAGCGCGATGCTGGACGAAGCGATCATGTCGCTGGCAGCCCCATCCGCGCCGATCGTGATTCCGTCCGGGCAGCGTCAGCAGCTACTGCAGTTGTGCCAGCAGGTTCCGCATGAGCGCTTCTGCGCACGTGTGGCCGAGCTGGCCTGGGAATCGGGCGACCACCTGCAGGCGGTGCAGGCACTGGCGCTGTCCTGCGCAACAGGCGGTGAAGGCGCCGCCTGTGCACATCTGCCGGCGCTGCAGGCACTGGGCCCTTCGCTGCAACCACAACCGGCGGTCGCGCTGCCCTGCGGCAGCTTCCATGCCGATGGCGGCCTGATGGACACGCTGGAATTCGGCGATGCCGGCCTCGTCGGCGTCGGCTGGAACAGCCAGCTGCGCGCCCGTGTTGAAGACGGCGACATCCGCATCCGTCATGACAAGGGCGACGACTTCGTGCTGCGCCCGCTGCCGGGCGGGCAACTCCTGGGCATGGATACATGGACCCGCTACCAGGTGTTCAGCAGCACCGGCGAGGGCCCGGCCAGTTGCAGCGCGCCGAAGCAGTACACGGTGCTGCCACTGCCGCAGGACTGCCCGCAGGCACGGGCCGACGGCGGTGCCGAGCTCTGCTGCGCGCAGGGCAGGCTGCAGGGCTGCAATGTGCTTGGCAATCGATTGGCGATGTCCGGGAAGTGGCAGCAGGCGGCCGACCACTACGTGACGGTATGCCGCGCCGGCGTGCGCGAGGGGTGCGAGAACCTGGTGAGCGCCCACGAACACAGTGCCCAGGTGGATGCGCATGCCGCACTGGAGCAGCTGTGCGAAGCCGACGGCAGCGGGCGCCATGTGGCCTGCGACGTGCTGGAGACCGGCAACTGGAGCGCACTGGAGCTGGGCCGCGCCCTGCAGAAGGCGATGCAGGAGGCTGCCCTGGATGAGGCCCCGGCGCCACGCACCTCCAACCACAAGCGCTGAACCCATCACGGCCTGCCCGCAGCTTCCGGCAGGCCCTGCGGTAAAGTACGCGCCATGAACGATTTCGAGCGCGTGCGCGCCTACCTCACCGACCTGCAGGACCGCATCTGTGCGGCGATCGAGGCCGCCGACGGCCAGGCCCGCTTCCAGGAGGACCTGTGGCAGCGTGCCGAGGGCGGTGGCGGGCGCACCCGCGTGCTGCGCGACGGCGCGGTGTTTGAACAGGCCGGCATCGGCTTCTCCGACGTGGCCGGCAGCCGCCTGCCGCCGTCGGCCTCGGCCAACCGCCCGGAACTGGCCGGCGCCTCCTGGCGCGCCACCGGCGTGTCGCTGGTGTTCCACCCGCTCAACCCCTACGTGCCCACCACCCACGCCAACGTGCGCTTCTTCCAGGCGCAGCGCGACGGCGAGGTGGTGGCCAGCTGGTTCGGCGGCGGCTTCGACTTGACCCCGTTCTACCCGTTCGATGAGGACGTGCAGCACTGGCACCGCGTCGCACGCGACCTGTGCGCGCCGTTCGGCGACGAACGCTACGCCGCGCACAAGCGTTGGTGCGACGAATATTTCTTCCTGCGCCACCGCAACGAGACGCGCGGTGTCGGCGGGCTGTTCTTCGATGACCTGCACGGCGATTTCGAGCGCGATTTCGACTATCTGCGTGCGGTCGGTGATGGCTTCCTCGATGCCTACCTGCCGATCGTGCGGCAGCGCAAGGACACGCCCCATGGCGAACGCGAGCGCGAGTTCCAGCTGTACCGTCGCGGTCGCTACGTGGAGTTCAACCTGGTCTACGACCGCGGCACGCTGTTCGGCCTGCAGAGTGGCGGCCGCAGCGAGAGCATCCTGATGAGCCTGCCGCCACGGGTGCGCTGGGAGTACGGCTTCGCACCGGAGCCCGGCAGCGCCGAGGCATGCCTGGCCGATTACCTGGTGCCGCGCGACTGGCTCTGAGCTTCCGGCGCCACGCCTGACGCGTGGTGCCCTTCCCCGCCTGCGCTGCGCTGTGCGCCGTACGTCCCCCCGTTCCACTTCCTTCAAGGACGAACCGATGTTCCCTGCGGTATCCCTTCGCCCCCGCGCTGCGGGCTGGCGCGCCCTGCTGTTGCTCGCACTGGCCTCGGCCAGCCTGCCGGCCGCCGCGCAGTCGATGGCCTGCGGCACCTACACGCAGGACGATGGCCATGCCACGCTGACCATCGTGAGCGAAGCACACGGCTTCATTGCCGGCCCCTACCAGGCCACCGAGCAGCTGCGGTTGGCGCGCCAGGACAACATTCTGGCGATGGGAAACCTCTCCACTGGCGCGCTGGAGAACCGCGAGTTCATCGACGACGACCGCACCATCACCGGCGGTTACCACGATTTCCACCTGGAACGCGCCGCAGCCTGCAAACCGGTGCCGGACATGGTGGAAGGCAGCTGCATGGCCAACACCAGCGATTGTCTGGAAGCCCTGCCCCGCGCCGAGCCGGCGCAGCTGCACGCATGGTGCAGCGAGGGCATCGAGGTCGCCTGCAACACCCTGTATGACCACTACCAGATGGAGGCCGACCGCGAGCGCCCGCAGCTGACCGGCACCGAACCGGTAATGCCCGACATCTGCCGCGAAGAATCACCGGCCTACGAGGCGGACAGCTGCATGGCCATGGTCAAGGTCATGGCCGGCGAGTTGATCGGGCGCTCGATCATGGGCCTGGACAAGTCGCGCAGGGCGCCGCTGACGGCCGCGCAGCTGGATGAGCTGACCGCCCTGTGCCGGCAGCAGCAGGGCGAGACGTTCTGCGACAAGGTGGCCGATGCCCTGTGGACCAGCGGACGCCTGCAGCCGTCGCTGGACGCATTGCAGCGCTCCTGTGCGCAGCGCGCCGAAGCGTATGCCTGCACTCCGGCCAAGGCGCTGGCGCCGCTGTCCGGGCTGGGCGCGGCATCGCTGGCGGCGGTGCCTGCCAGCGCATTGCCGTGCGGCAGCTATGAGGCCACAAGCGGCCTGCTGTCGGAGTTGCGCTTTGTCGACACTGGGCTGGTCGAGGTGCCCGGGCTGGGCACCCGCCTGCGCGCGCGCCTGCAGGACGGGCAGATCCACATCCGCCGTGACGTCGGCAGCGATTTCGTACTGCAGCCGTTGGCCAACGGCAACCTGGCCGGAATCGACCGCGACCACCGCTATGCCTACTTCGTGCGCAAGCCGGCCGCCGCTGATGGCAGCTGCACACCGCCGCTGGCATTCGTGGAGATCCCCATGCCGCTGGACTGCCCGACCGTCGGCCGCAGCAACGGTGCCGAGGCCTGCTGCAGCGACGGCAAGCTGCTGGGCTGCAAGGTTGCCGGCGAAGCACGGTACAAGGCAGAAAAGTGGGCCGCGTCGCTGCCCTATTTCGAGACGCTGTGCAGCGCCGGCGTCCGCGAAGGCTGCTTGGCCATGGCAGAGGTGTACGCGAAGACAGCGGACCCGAAGATTCCGCAGGCCATGGCAGCACTGTGCGCCAAAGACGGCAAGGGCACCCATGTGGCCTGCGACGTGGACGCCACGCGCAACTGGCCGGCGCTGAAGGCCGCAGCCACGCCCTGAGGCCAGGCACCTGTAGCGCCGAGCCCGCGCTCGGCTCTACAAGGTCAGGTGTTCTTCCGGGGGATGATGGTGATGTGCCCGTTGATCTCCAGCAGAGCCAGCTCCACATCCTCCACGCCCAGGCAGCCCTGCTGGCGCATGGCGGCCTCGAAATCCGCACGGGTGACCTGCTCACGGCGCAGAACGGCGTCGAACAGGCGCCCATCGCGCGCGATCACCACCGGTTCGCCCTCGACCAGGCGCTCGATACGGCGGCTGCGGGTGCTCACCCAGCCCACCCCGTAGTTGAGCAGGATCAGCGTCGCCGCCAGCAGCAGGCCGCCGCCCAGCGAGGTGTCGGTGCCCAGCAGCGCGTTCTGCACCGCATTGCCCAGCAGCACCACCAGCAGCACGTCGAACGGGGTGATCTGCCCCAGCGGGCGCTTGCCGCTGAGCCGGACCATGCCCAGCACCACGACATACACCACCACCGCGCGCAGGATGAATTCCCACCACGGCATCGCCAGTGCGAACAGATCGGGCATTGCGGGTTCCCCTGCTGGACAGTGGCCCAGCCTAGCACCTGGGGTCAGATCCCTTTGCCCACCGGGCAAAGCGATCTGACTCCATCTGCGGTTCCGGCGGCACAAATAAAAAGCCCCGCTGACCAGGGGGAGGTCAACGGGGCCGGGGAACGGGCACTTGGGGAGGAGTCCCCGTTCCGAGATCTGCTCCAGGGGATGGGAGAGATCCACAACAGGCGTTGCGCCTGTCGGGAGTTATAGAAGCACTCCGAACACTAACGGTTCGTGAAGGGGCCCAATTTAATGAACGTCAATCAGGGCGACATTCATGGTCGAGTCAGAAACCTCTGACTTATGAACAAATTCACGACGTTTTCGGCCCGAAATGCCCTCAGTGCGCTTCATCCCAGTTGTTGCCGATCCCGGTATCGACCACCAGCGGCACCCGCAATTGGGCCGCTTGCGACATGCGTTCCACTACCTGCAAACGCAAGTCTTCGACGAAACTACTTTCGGTTTCGAACACCAGTTCGTCGTGCACCTGCAGGATCATCCGCGCCGGTGCGCCGCTGTCACGCAGCCATTGGTCCACGTCCACCATCGCGCGCTTGATGATGTCGGCGGCGGTGCCCTGCATCGGCGCATTGATCGCGGCACGCTCGGCACCGGCGCGCAGGCCCTGGTTGCGGGCATGAATGTCGTTCAGGTACAGGCGGCGGCCGAACAGGGTTTCCACGTAGCCCTGGTCGCGGGCCTGCTGGCGCATCCGCTCCATGAAGTCGCGCACGCCCGGGTAGCGGCTGAAGTACAGCGCCACATAGTCCTGCGCCTGGCCACGGTCGATGCCCAGGTTGCGGGCCAGGCCGAAGGCGCTCATGCCGTACATCAAGCCGAAGTTGATCGCCTTGGCGGCGCGGCGCTCGTTCGGAGTCACCTCCTCCAGCGTGCGCCCGAACACCTCGGCAGCGGTGGCACGGTGCACGTCGGCGCCCTGCTCGAAGGCACGCACCAGACCCGGGTCCTCGGACAGGTGGGCCATGATCCGCAGTTCGATCTGCGAATAGTCGGCCGCCAGCAGCTGGAAGCCCTCTGGTGCGATGAACGCGCGGCGGATGCGGCGGCCATCTTCGGTGCGGATCGGGATGTTCTGCAGGTTCGGGTCCGACGAGGACAGGCGGCCGGTGGCGGCACCGGACTGGTGGTAGCTGGTATGCACCCGGCCGGTGTCCGGGTTGACCATCTCCGGCAGCTTGTCGGTATAGGTGCTGCGCAGCTTGGCCAGGCCACGGTAGTCCAGGATCACCCGCGGCAGTTCGTGCTGGTCGACAATCGCCTCCAGCGCCTCTTCATTGGTGCTGGGCTGGCCCTTCGGGGTCTTCACCACCGCCGGCAGCTTCAGCTCGTCGAACAGCACCGCCTGCAGCTGCTTGGGCGAATCCAGGTTGAAGCTGCGCCCGGCCAGCTCGGTGGCCTTCTGCTGCGCGGCCAGCATCCGCGAGGACAGGTCCTGGCTCTGCCGGCGCAGCTCGTCGGTGTCGATCCGCACGCCGTTGGCTTCAATCGTGGTCAGCACCGGCACCAGCGGCATCTCGATGTCGCGGTACACGCTGTCCAGCGCCGGCTCGGCCAGCAGCTGCGGCTGCAGCGCGCGGTGCAGGCGCAGGGTGATGTCGGCGTCTTCGGCCGCATAGCGGCTGGCTTCTTCGATGCCCACCTGCGAGAACGGAATCTGCTTGGCGCCCTTGCCGGCCACATCCTCGAACTTGATGGTGCTGTAGCCCAGGTAGCGCAGCGCCAGCGAATCCATGTCGTGGCGGGTGGCGGTGGAGTTGAGCACGAAGCTCTCCAGCATCGTGTCGTCGTGGTAGCCCTGTACGTCCACGCCATGGCGGCGCAGCACGTGCAGGTCGTACTTGCCGTGCTGGCCCAGCTTCTTCTTCGCCGGGTCCTGCAGCACCGGGCGCAGGGCATCGAGCACCTGCTGCATCGGCAGCTGCGCCGGCGCCCCGGGGTAATCGTGGCCGACCGGAATGTAGGCGGCCCTGCCCGGCTCGACCGCCAGGCTGATGCCGACCAGGCGCGCGCGCATCGCATCCAGTGCGTCGGTCTCGGTATCGAAGCTGATCAGCTCGGCCTGCTGCAGGCGCTCGACCCAGGCCTGCAGCTGCTCGCCGGTGAGCACGGTCTCGTACTCACCCGGTGCGGCCAGCGCCGGGTCCAGCGTACCGGCCGCCGGGGCCTCGGCGCTGCCACGGGCGAAGCCGGCGGCCGTACCGCGCAGGCTCGGCGTGGCTTCGCTGGCCGCCGCCGGTGCCGGCAGCGGCGCACCCAGTTCCTTCAGTGCCTGGGTGAAGCCGTAGCGTGCGTACAACTCGGTCAACACCGGCACGTCCTGCTCGCGCAGCGCCAGCGTGGTCGGGCTGGCCTCCAGCTCCACATCGGTACGGATGGTCACCAGCTCGCGGTTCAGCGGCAGGCGCTCCAGCGCGGCGCGCAGGTTCTCGCCGATCTTGCCCTTCATGGTCGGCGCAGCGGCCATCACCCCGTCCAGGTGCTGGTACTCGGCCAGCCACTTGGCCGCGGTCTTCGGCCCGCACTTCTCCACGCCCGGCACGTTGTCGACGGTATCGCCCATCAGCGCCAGCAGGTCGATGATCTGGTCGGCGCGCACGCCGAACTTGTCCATCACCGCCGCGTCCGAATCCATGCGGCTGCCGGTCATGGTGTTGACCAGTTCGATGCCCGGGCGCACCAGCTGCGCGAAGTCCTTGTCGCCGGTGGAGATGGTCACCTTCAAGTCCTGCGCCAGGCCCTGCAGCGCCAGCGTGCCGATCACATCGTCGGCTTCCACGCCGGGCACGCGCAGGATGCTGATGCCCAGCGCCTCGACGATGCGGCACATCGGCTCGACCTGGCTGCGCAGCTCGTCGGGCATCGGCGGGCGGTTGGCCTTGTACTGCTCGTACAGGTCGTCGCGGAAGGTCTTGCCCGGCGCATCCACCACGAACGCCACGTAGGCCGGACGTTCCTTCAGCGTGGAACGCAGCATGTTGACCACGCCGAACAGCGCGCCGGTGGGTTCACCCTGTGCATTGGACAGGGGCGGCAGCGCGTGGAACGCGCGGTACAGGTAACTGGACCCGTCGATCAGGACTAATCTGCTCATGGGTCGATTCTACGCGCCCGTGCCTGCATCGCGGCGACACGGCGCCGACGTGGCGATGGGGCATAATCCAAGCTCATTCCAGGCAAAGGAACCCCACCCATGAAGACTCTGATGCTGGCCTCCCTGCTCCTGCTGGCCGGCTGCGCCAGCATGGGTGGCGCCGGGGCTCCCCCGGTGGACGTGAAGGGTGCCGATGTTTCCAAGCGCACCATGGACAACGGTGACACCATCGAGGAATACCGGGTGTCCGGCCAGCTGCGCATGGTCAAGGTGACCCCGGCGCGTGGCGCGCCGTTCTACATGTACGACAAGAACGGCGACGGCCGCTTCGACAACGACAAGGACGGCGTGTCGCCGGTGTACTGGAAGCTGTACAGCTGGTGAGGTGACCGGGGTCGGATCCCTTCCCAAAGGAAGGGGCTCTGACCCCATCATGGCAATCGGCACGGCCCCCACAGAAAACAACGCCGGCGCGCATCCTGCGCACCGGCGTCGGGTCCCCTCCCCGGGAACGCTTGAATCAGTGGGTGTGGATCAGCGGATGACCAGCACCGGCAGGGTGCTGCGTGCCAGCACTTCGGCGGTCTGGCTGCCCAGCAGCACGCGGGTCACGCCACGGCGGCCGTGCGAGGTCATCACGATGAGGTCGCTGTTGCGCTCGCCCGCGGTCTCGATGATGCCGTCGGCCGCATAGCGGTCCAGCACATGCACCGGATTGGCGGTAATGCCCTGCTCGGCGGCCTTGGCCAGCGCCGGCTGCAGCACCTTCTGCGCGCCTTCCTCGCGGTCGGCCTTGTACTCGGGGCTGTTCATGTAGCCCACGCTCCAGCCCATGGCGTCGTACATGCCGACAGCCCACGGCTCGGAAACAGTCACGATATCGACCTCGGCATTGAGGTCCTTGGCCAGCTCCAGGCCCTTGGCCAGGCCCTTGTCGGCCAGCTCGGACCCGTCGGTGGCAATCAGGATGCGCTTGTACATGGTGGGGCTCCGCGGCGGTCTGCCAGATGGGAACAACACCATTACACAGCCGGTGTGCAGGCCGCGCCTTGAGCAGGATCAATCCGGCGCAGAGCAGCGGCGTGTGGGCATCGCCCGCTTGCGACGCCCCGACGGCTATGCATGCTGGGACGGCAGCACTTTGCTGCGTTCATGGATGACCCACATGCGGGACAACACGCCCACCGCCTGGAGCACCCGGAAGTCCATTCTGGTCGCCGCGATCGTCGCCCTGGCGATGCTTTGGGGTGGCTACCAGATCGGCAAAGACATGGCGCTGCGTGACAGCGCCCGGCAGGCCGCCGGCAAGTAAACTGCTTCTGTAAAGCCGAGCATGGGCTCGGCTCTACATCAGGCCTGCCCTCAGGCGATCTGCACCACGCGCGCGTTCTGGCACAGCGGATAGCTGCCGACGAATTCGGCAATCGCATCACGCATCGCCTCGAACGATTCGCCGTACATGTACAGCGCAGTCTCGGTCGGGCCCTGCCACCAGCTGCAGATCTCGCCCAGGCCGTCGATGCTCTCCGACAGCTGCTCGAATACGTGGTTGGAATCGCACTGCTCGTAGACTTCGTCCGGCAGGTTCAGGCCATCCAGGTAGATGCCCAGGCCTTCGGTCACACCGAAGCTGCGGTCGGCCTCGCCCGCGCCCTGCAACTGCGAGCCCTTCGGCGCACCCAGTTGCTCCAGCAGGTCGATCAGTTTCGGCACGCCGGCCGCATCGACCAGGGCAACTTCGATATCACCGTATTCGACCTCACCGAGGTCGGACATCGCGGTGCCGCCGCCAGTCAGCTCGCCCACCTGGGCCGCCTGCAGCAGCGCGTCGAGCGGATCCTCGAACAGCTCGTGGCGATGCTCGGGCTGCAGCCGGGCGTTCAATTTCACGGTGACGTGCAGCGTGGGATCGGTCATGGGGGCATTCCTGGAAGATGTCGCCGCCTATTGTAGAGCCGAGCCCATGCTCGGCTGCTTTTCCCGCCAAGAGCAGCCGAGCATGGGCTCGGCTCTACAACAGCCCGTCAACGCAGAAACGGTGGCACTTTCCGCTTCAGCAGTTCCACCAGCACCGGGTCCATGTAGTCGTAGTCGTCGGGGATATCCAGGCAGATCACCCGCTTGCCGTTCAACCAGGCCTTGTAGCGGCTGGACAACCGGTTGCGGTGAGCCTTCTCCATCACGAACACGATATCGGCCCACTGCAGCAGCTCGGGGCTGAGTACTTCCTCGGCGTCGGCCAGCAGCCCGGCCGAGGCGGTCTCGATGCCCGGCCAATCGGCGAACATCTGCTCGGCGGTGGGGCTGCGCAGGCGGTTCTGGCTGCATAGGAAGAGCACGTTGCGGGTCATGGCCGCAGCCTAATCGGGGTCGGATCCCTTTTCCATCGGAAAGGGGCTCTGACCCCACACGTTTTCCGCGTTGGGGTCAGAGCCCTCCCCGCGGGAGGGATCCGACCCCGACGGCTTTCAGATCACCGTCAGGTTGGCGTAGGCCATCACCAGCCACTTGCTGCCGGCGTCGGCGAATTCGACCTGCACGCGGGCGTGCGCGCCGCTGCCTTCGTAGTCGGTCACCATGCCTTCGCCGAACTTGGGATGGGTGACCAGCGCACCCAGCTTGACCGGCGGTGCCTCGATCGAGGCATGGCCCATCACCCGGCTGGCGCCCATCGAGGCCGGCCGCGAGACCTGCACCTTCGGCCGCACTTCGTGCAGCAGCTCGCGCGGGATCTCGCGCAGGAAGCGCGACGGCAGGCTGTAGTTGTCCTGGCCGTGGATGCGGCGCGATTCGGCATAGCTCAGCACCAGCTTCTGGCGTGCGCGGGTGATGCCCACGTAGGCCAAGCGGCGCTCTTCTTCCAGGCGCCCGCTTTCCTCCAGCGAACGTGCGCTGGGGAACAGGCCTTCTTCCAGGCCGGCGAGGAACACCAGCGGGAATTCCAGGCCCTTGGCCGAGTGCAGGGTCATCAGCTGCACGCCGTCCTCGCCCGCCTGCGCCTGGCCTTCACCGGCCTCCAGCGCGGCATAGGCCAGGAACGCGACCAGCTCATCCATGTCCTCGCCCACTTCCTCAATGTCATCGGCACGGCGCACGAAGCGCGAGGCCACCGAGACCAGTTCGTCGAGGTTGTCGGTGCGCGATTCCGAATCCAACGCGTTGCGGCTTTCCTTGCTCCAGTGCTCGCGCAGCTGCGAGCGGGCCAGCACGTGGTCCACGCGCTCGGCCAGGGTCATGTGCAGGGTCTGCGCCTGCAGCTCGTTGACCAGCACCAGGAAGCCGGCCAGCGCATTGCGCGCACGTGCGGCCAGCGCGCTGCCCTGGGTGACCAGCATGGTCGCTTCCCACAGCGAGATGCCCTGCGCGCGCGCCTCGCGGCGCACTTCGTCCAGCGTGCGGTCGCCGATGCCACGGGTGGGCGTGTTGACCGCGCGCTCGAAGGCGGCGTCATCGTTGCGGTTGGACAGCAGGCGCAGGTAGGCCAGCGCATCCTTGATTTCGGCACGCTCGAAGAAGCGCATGCCGCCGTACACACGGTACGGCACCTGCTCGCTCAGCAGCGCTTCTTCCAGCGCGCGCGACTGCGCGTTGCTGCGGTAGAGCACGGCCACTTCGGTGTAGCTGCCGCCATCACGCACCCACTGGCGCGCACGCTCGACGATGTAGCGCGCCTCGTCCATTTCGTTGTACGCCGCGTACAGGTCGATCGGCTCGCCGTCGCCGCTGTCGGTCCACAGCTGCTTGCCGATGCGATCCGGGTTGTGCGCGATCACCGCGTTGGCGGCGCCGAGGATGTTGGCGGTGGAGCGGTAGTTCTGCTCCAGGCGGATGGTCTGCGCGCCAGGGAAGTCGCGCAGGAAGCCCTGCACGTTCTCGACCTTGGCGCCGCGCCAGCCGTAGATGGCCTGGTCATCATCGCCGACCACGAACACGTGGCCGGAATCACCGGCCAGCACGCGCACGAAGGCGTACTGGATGGCATTGGTATCCTGGAACTCGTCCACCAGGATCTCGCGGAAGCGGGCGCGGTAGTGCGACAGCAGCGCGGGGTTGTCGCGCAGCAGTTCGTGCGCGCGCAGCAGCAGCTCGGCGAAGTCGACCAGGCCGGCGCGGTCGCAGCGCGCCTGGTACTCGATGTAGGCCTGGCGCATGGTTTCCAGCCACGCATCGTTCGGCTCGGGCTGGATGTGCTGCGGGCGGCGGCCCTCATCCTTCTGCGCGTTGATCCACCACGCGATCTGCTTGGCCGGGTACTTGCCGTCGTCCAGTTCCAGCGCCTGCACCACGCGCTTGACCAGCCGCAGCTGGTCATCCGAATCCATCACCTGGAAGCCTTCGGGCAGCTTGGCGTCCTGCCAGTGCAGGCGCAGCAGGCGGTTGGCCAGGCCGTGGAAGGTGCCGATCCACATGCCGCGGCTGCCATTGGGCAGCTGGGCGTCGATGCGGTGGCGCATTTCGCCGGCCGCCTTGTTGGTGAAGGTCACCGCGAAAATGCCGTGGGTCGGCACGCCGTCGACTTCATGCAGCCAGGCGATGCGGTGGGTGAGTACGCGGGTCTTGCCGGAACCGGCACCGGCCAGCACCAGGTGGTGGCCGGGGGGAGCGGAGACGGCTTCGCGCTGGGCCGGGTTCAGGCCATCAAGCAGGTGGGAGACATCCATGCCCCCATTTTACGGCATCGCCGTCGCGGCTCCTGCGATCACTTCGGTGGCCAGCGCCTGCGCCTGCTGACGCAGTTCAGGCACCGCCAGGCTTTCCCACAGGCTGCCGATGCGCAGGCTGCCGAGCACGCCCAGCCGCGCCTGCGGCTGGCCACCGGCAGCGCGCAGGCGGTCGCCCGGCACCGTGCTGTCCAGGCCCAACCCGTGCGGGCCGGGGCGGGCAAGCCCATCGGCCTGCAGCTGCTGCAGCAACGGATTGCGCAGCGCACTGGCGCGGGTTTCGACGCCGGTGGCGTTGATCACGCCGCCAATCGTCCACTGCTGTTCATTGCCCGAGGCATCGCGGCCGGACAGCTGCACGGCATCGCCCTCGCGCCAGACGCGTTGCAGGCGGGCGCGGTGGACGCGCAGCTGGCCGCTGTCGATCAGCGCCTGCAGCTGAACAGCCACCTCTTCGGCAATGCGATGACGATGCACATCCCAGTAGCGCACCACATGGCGCAGGAAACGGCGCTGATCAGCGGCGTCGAGGCTGCACCACAGCGCCTGCCCGTGTGGACGGATACGGTCCATCACGCCCTGCCACGGCAGGCCATCGGCCTGCGCCTGGCGTGCGAAGCCACGCAGCGCGTGCAGGCGCTGGCGCAGGTTCATTGGCAGCAGCACCGCCGGATCGAAGCTGGGCAGGCCGCCGTGCGCGTGTGGCAGCGGCAGCAGGCCATGGCGCGAGATCACATGCAGCGGCCCGGTATGACCGGCGGCGACCAGCGCCAGCACCGTGTCCGCCATGCTCAGGCCGGAGCCGACGATCGCCACGGCCTGTTCGCCGGCCAGGGTCCGCACGCCGTCGTAGTCCCAGGCCTCGATCACATCATCGGCGGGCAGCGCATCGGCGCCAGGCACCGGCAGCGGCCGCATACTGTTGCCGGTGGCCAGCACCGCCTGCGTGGCGTGCAGCGTGCCGCCATCGCCGAGTGTCAGCTGGTAGCCGTGGTCATCCGGTTGCAGGCCCAGCACCGGCTGCGCGATCACCTGCAGCTGCGCCGGGCTGTCGGCCACGGCGTCCTGCAGGCGCTGCTGCAGGTAGGCGGCAAAGAAGTGGCGGCACACATAGCGCTCGCCCAGCACCTCGCGCGCCTGCCCCGGGTAGGCGTTGGCGGCCATCAGGTAATCGAGGAAATCGCCGGGCTGGTCGGCAAACGCGCTCATCTTCGCCGCCGGCACGTTCAGCAGGTGCTCCGGCCACGGCGTGGCATAGGCAATGCCCTGGGCCAGCTGCGAGGCCGGTTCGAAAATGGCCAGCGCCAGCGGCGCCCGGGCCTGGCGCAGTACCTGGATCGCCACCAGCACCCCGGCCGCACCACCACCGATGATTGCCAGGTCCAGTTCGCCATTACGCGGTGAATCAGTCATGCGCCGATTGTAGGCCATCGGCGATGACAGGCCGGGTTGCCGAAGCGGGCGGTTGCCGCCGCCTCACATCAACGCATCGGCCAGGCGTGCGATGCCTTCGCGGCTGCGCCGCCACGTGGGGCGACTGCGCCACTGCTGCAGGTCCAGCTGCCGCGACTCGCGCAGGTAGCCATCCTCTATCGCGCACAGCTGCTGCACCAGCGCGCGGTCGTAGCAGATCAGGCCGATTTCGGCATTCAGCGCAAACGAGCGGATATCCATGTTGATCGAGCCGAGCACGGCGATGTCCTCGTCCACGCTCATGTGCTTGGCGTGCAGGAACTGCGGCTCGTACAGCGCGATGCGCACGCCACAGCGCAGCAGCTCGTCGTAGTAGGCCTCCTGTGCCCACGAGGTCAGCCGCTGGTTGTTGCTGGCCGACAGGATCAGCTGCACTTCCACACCGGACAACGCGGCAATGCGCAGCGCGCTGAGCGTGGCTTCGTCGGGCACGAAATACGGCGTGACCATCACCAGCCGGCGCCGTGCCAGGTGGATCAGCGCCGCCACCGCATCGCGCGCGTTGCTGTACGGGTAGGCCGGGCCGCTGGGCAGCAGCTGGGTGGCGATGTCGTCGCTGCACTCGGGCACATCGGCGATCACGTCCAGGCGCTGGCCGGTTTCCATGTACCAGTCGCTGGCGAACACCGCCTCCAGGTGCGCCACCGCCGGGCCGCGCACGCGCGCCACCAGCTCGCGGTTCGGGTGGCCGGGTACGAACTGCGGGCCAGCCAGGTTCTGCGAACCGACATAGGCCACTTCGTTGTCGATCACCGCGATCTTGCGGTGGTTGCGCAGGTCCATCCGACCGCTGCGTCGCCAGCGCAGGCCGCCGGGCAGCATTGCGCGCACTTCGATGTCGCGTGCTTCCAGACGGTTGCGGTAGGCGCGCAGGCCGCGCTTGGCGCCCACCGCATCAAGCAGCACGCGGCACTGCACGCCACGCGCGGCGGCGCGCTGCAATGCCTCGACGATGGCCTCGCCCACCGCGTCGTCGAACATCAGGTAGTACAGCAGGTGCACACGGTCTTCGGCCTGGTCGATGTCGGCGATGAGTGTGTGCAGTGATTCGTCGTAGTCGGTCAGCAGATCGACCGCATTGCCGTGCACCGGCATGAAATCGCCCTGGCGTTGCACCAGCGGCACGATCTCGGCGCTGGCGGTATCCGGCTGCGGGGTCCAGCGCAGGCGGTGCTGCAGCGCCTGTTCCTCGCGGATCACCTGCGAAGCCTCGGCCTGGCGGCGGATGCGCTCGCGCGACAGCCACGGGTGGCCGAACAGCAGGTACAGCGGCAGGCCCAGCAGCGGCACGAAGCCGACCAGCAGCAGCCAGCTGCGCGCCGCACCCGGCGTGGTGCGGGTGGGAATCCAGCACAGCGCGACCAGCCGGATCAGCCAGTCGATCAGCAGCAGATACGAACCCAGCAACCACTCGAACAGCATCGCGTCGCCCGTCGGGAGGTGATGGGCCATTCTGCCCACCGGCCTTTGTAGAGTCGAGCCGCGCTCGACTGCCTTTCGGCCCGACAGCAGCGCAGCCGAGCGTGGGCTCGGCTCTACAGGATGGCTCAATGCCGCACCGGCACCTCGCACAGCCGCCGCACCGCGTCGGCATGGCGGCGGCCGTTGAGCGCCATGCAGGCGATCGCCTGTGCGGCCCGCTCCAGCTGCGCCTCCGGCAGCGTCGGCGGTGCGCCGTTGGCCAGTGCCAGGTGGTGGTCGCACAGCAGCAGCGCCATGCCCTCGATGCCTTCCAGCATGCGCTGCAGGCGCAGCCAGCCCAGTTCCAGGTCCTGCCGGTGTGATGGGGTGTTCATGCAACCTCCTTCAACGGATCTGGCCACCGTGAAGGTGGCGGACGATGCGTGGTTGCAATACCGGGAACGGTAGCCACCAAACCGGCGGGCGCGAGGCCCCCACGCACCGTCCGCCATAGAGGCAGATGGGTCGCCCGCCGTCGGCGGAGCTTTCCGGCAACGGCGGGCGAGTTTACTGGCTACCGATTCGACGGGATTGCAAGCCCGGCCACTGCAACCGCAGCGGCCAGCCATCATGGGCACGGCAAGGCCTGTCGTTCCAATCGATTTGAACCGCGCGAAGCTCCGGAGCCGGTAGGAACAATCACTTATCGCATTCGGCCCATCATTCCGCGCACGGCGCCATTGGCGACAGCATGCGCAGGGAGTGCCCAGTGCCGACCAACGGTCGGCACCCACCACAGCAATGCAGGAAGTACCCATCCCCCGAATGCCAGGCATGAAAAAACCCGCCACAAGGGCGGGTTTCTTCGCGGGGATCAGCAATCCGTGCGGATTACTTGATCTTGCCTTCCTTGTACAGGACGTGCTTGCGCACGACCGGATCGTACTTCAGGAATTCCATCTTCCCCGGGGTGTTCTTCTTGTTCTTGTCGGTCGTGTAGAAGTGGCCGGTACCGGCCGAGGAAATCATACGGACCTTATCGCGCTTGCCTGCCATGATGCTTTACTCCTCAGACCTTTTCGCCGCGCGCACGCAGCTCAGCCAGAACGGAATCAATGCCGTTCTTGTCGATGGTGCGCAGTGCATGCGCGGAAACACGAAGCTTGACCCAGCGGTTCTCGCTGGCCACCCAGAAACGGCGCTCGTGCAGATTCGGCAGGAAACGACGACGGGTCTTGTTGTTGGCGTGCGAGACGTTGTTACCCGTCTGCACTCGCTTGCCGGAAACCTGGCATACGCGGGACATTGCGCACCTCGATAGTAGTAGTTGTCAGCCCGTAGCCCGGGAGACGGCGGCCTCGATGGTTGCCCACCACACGTCAAGAGAATCAAAGGGTTACGCTGGCGTTGGGCGGCCGGGGACGTGCTCCCGGGGGCGCCGCCCGGTAGAAAACCGGACACAGCGAGCCGCTCATTATGCACGGGTTCAAGCACTTGCGCAAGTTACCCACAGGCTGGGGCTGAACACGGCGATCGCCCCCTGTAGCGCCGGCTCAGCGCAGGTGCGGGATGACCTGGGCCAGCAGATGGGCATCCTTCAGTGCACCGTGCAGGCCGCGATTGCCGGGAATGCGCAGGCGCTGCAGCACATCGTCCAGCTTGTTGCCCTGCCCCGGCCATCGCCCGCGCGCCAGCTTCAGGCTGCAGGTGATGCGGCAATGCTGGGCCAGCGTTGCGGGAATGCCGGCCAGGCGCAGCTCGTTATCGAGGAAGCCAACGTCGAAGGTGGCGTTGTGCGCGACCATCTCGCTGCCGCGCAGGAAGTCCAGCAGTTCGGCGGCCTTGCTGGAGAACAGCGGCTTGCCCACCAGCATCGCATCGCTGATGCCATGCACGCGCTGTGCGCCCCAGTCGACCCTGCGCTGCGGTTGCAGGTAGGTGTGGAACTGGCGCCCGGTGAGCTGGCCATCGATCAGTTCGACGGCACCGATCTCGATCACGCGATGACCGAGGCGATGGGAAATGCCGGTGGTCTCGGTATCCAGCGCGACGATTCGACTCATGGCGTGCGGTGTTTCCTGTTGCAGGTGCATTGAATTTTCGCACGTGCCGGCGCGCGACCGGATTCGGAAATGTTGCGGATGCTCAGCCCAGCGCCTCCACCACCCAATCAATGAACACCCGCAGCCGCTGGCTCATGTGCCGGTTCGGCGGGAACATCACGTGCATCGGCATCGGCGGCAGCTGCCAGTCCTCCAGTACCGGCAGCAGTTCGCCACGCGCCATGTGCGGTTCGGCCATGTAGCGGGGCAGCGCGACCACGCCGAGCCCCGCCAACGCCGCCGCAAGATAGGCGTTGCCGTCGTCGAAACCGACCGTGTAGCGGCCCTGCACCTCGATGCGCTCATCGCCGCGCTGTGCAGTGAACACGCGGGCACGGCCACTGCGCGGGCTGAGGAATCCGACCATGTGATGGTCCGGTCCTTCCAGCGCGCGCGGATCGCTCGGCAGGCCGAAACGCTGCACATAGCCCGGGCTGGCGTGGAAACCGATCGGCAACGCCCCCAGCGGCCGTGCCACCAGTGCAGGATCGGCCGGGGTGCCGCCGCGGATCACGCAGTCGACGTTGTCGGCGATGACATCGACTTCGCGGTCACTGACGCCGATATCCAGCTGGATCTCCGGGTAGCGTGCCTGGAAATCCGGCAGTGCCGGCACCAGCCGCAACCGCGCGTACGGTCCGGGCACATCCACGCGCAGGCGGCCGCGCGGTTGGGCGGCCGCATCGCCCAGCCCGCCTTCCACCTCGTCCAGCTCGGCCAGCAGCCGGGCGATGCGCGGGTAATAGGCCGCACCGTCGGCGGTGACGCTGACCCGCCGCGTGGTGCGGTTGAGCAGGCGCAGCCGCAGATGCGCCTCCAGCTGCTGCACCAGCTGGGTGACCGTGGTGCGGCTGATCTGAAGGGTGTGCGCGGCACGGGTGAAGCTGCCGGTTTCCACCACCCGGGCAAAGGCCCGCATCGCCTCGAAACGGTCCATGGCTGGCCGCGATTGTTTGGAATTGGCAATCAATCTAGGCCGATCATCGCGGTTTATCCAGACAGCGCCGGCGGGGAGGATGGCGTTCTCTCCCACGGGATCTTCCCCATGTCACAGCGTGATGTCGTTTTCCCCGCCGGGCGCCAGGCCCTGTACGAGCGCAACCGCTACTCGCCGGCGATCCGGTCCGATGGCTTCCTGTTCGTTTCCGGCCAGGTCGGCAGCCGCGAGGACGGTTCGCCCGAGCCGGACTTCGAGACGCAGGTGCGCCGCGCCTTCGAGAATCTCAATGCGGTGTTGGCCGCCGCAGGCTGCACGTTCGATGACGTGATCGACGTGACCGTGTTCCTGGTCGATCCAGAAAAGAACTTCGAGAAGGCCTGGGCAATCGTGCCCGAGTACTGGGGCCAGGCGCCGCACCCGACCCTGACCGGCATCGGCGTGACCTGGCTGTATGGATTCCAGTTCGAGATCAAGGTGATCGCGAAGCTGCCGTGACCGTTACTGTAGAGCCGAGCCCATGCTCGGCTGGTCGTGCGAAAGCAGCCGAGCGTAGGCTCGGCTCTACAGACGCGCAGCCCGGTGTCCTACCCCACGGGCTGAAAAGCGTGTCGACCAAGGTCGACACCTACCAGAGCCATGTGCGCGGCCCACCTGAACGGGAGATTCCGACGAATTCCCGAAGCGGCCATTGATATTGTATCCGGCGAAAACCGCTTGCTAGCCTCCCCTTCATGCGCTGGATCACCCGCCACCTCCGTTCGACCCTGCTGATGCTGCTGATGGCGGCATTCGTGGTCGTGCCGGTGGCCGATGCCCTGGCGTGCACGGTGGAACCGCATGCCAGCACGGTGCATGTGGAGGCCGCACCGGATGCCGATGGCGATACCGACGGCAAGCATGTCGGTGCCTGTGGCCACAACCACTGCCACCACTCCAACCTCAGCCTGCCGGCACACACGCTGGCCGCGTTCGGGGCGCCGCTGCCGGCGCGCTGGATGAGTGCGGGCGATGCGGCGACCTATGCGGTCGCCCATGATGAATTGACGCGTCCACCCCGGGCGTGAGTTGAGCGCATCCCGCGATTGCGGGCTCCCGTTTCACTCACAACCGGAATCCCCCTATGTCGATCCTGACACCTCGGTCGCCGCGTGCGGCCGGGCTGGTCGTCGCCGTGTTGCTGGGCCTGGCCCCGGCGGCATCGGTGATGGCGCAAGCCGCCCCCTCCTACGACACCCTGCTTGAACGCCTGGACCAGCTGCCCGGCACCCGTGTGGGTACGGCGCTGGCCGAGGCCGCCGATGCGCGCGCCGACCAGGCCCGTGCGCTGCCCAATCCCTCCCTTTCCTGGTCGGCCGAAAACGCCTGGGGCTCCGGCACCTACCGCGGCATGGGCAAGGCCGACACTGTGCTCACCCTGTCCCAGCCGCTGGAGGTCTGGGGCCAGCGTGGCGCGCGCGTTCGTGCCGCCCGGGCCGAGGCACAAGCCGCTGCCCTGCGTGGTTCGCAGAGCCGCAGTGATGTCGCCAGCCAACTGGCGGCGGTCTACGCACAGGCGGAAAGTGCATTGCGTCGTTACGCCCTCGCCGCCGAAGCGCTGACCCTGACCCGCGACGATGCGGCTGCCGTCAATGCGATGGTCAAGCAGGGCCGCGAACCCCAGCTGCGCGCCGTGCAGGCACAGAGCGAAGTGGCCAACGCCACGGCGTCGCTGGATGAAGCCCAGGCGTTCCGCGATGCCGCACTGGCCCGCCTGGCCGGTACCGCGCTGCTGGATGCGCCGGTGCAGTCGATCGACAACAGCCTGCTCGACCGCGCGCCACCGCTGCCGCGCGGTGCCACCGATACCGCGCTGGCGGTGCGCATCGCCGAAGCCGAAGCTGATGCAGCGGGCAAGCTGGTGGACGTGGAGCGCAAGCGCGCCCTGCCCGACCTCAGCGTCACCGCCGCGCAGACCCGCTTCCGCGAAGGCGGCGAGCGTGCCTACAACCTCGGGCTCAGCCTCAGCATCCCGCTGTTCGACCGCAACCGCGGCGGCATCCGCGCCGCCAACGCCGACCAGCGCGCGGCCGAAGCGCGCCTGGACCAGCAGCGCCGCGACAGCGAGGCCGAGCGCCTGTCCGCCGTGGCCGGGCTGAAGGCGGCCGGCAGCCGTACCCGCGCCGCCGATGAAAGCGTGGTCGCCGCCGAAGAGGCGTATCGCCTGGCACGCGTCGGCTTCGACGTTGGACGCATCTCGCAGCTGGAATTGCGCAGCACGCGCAGCGCCCTCATCGCCGCCCGCGGCACCGCCGTGGATGCGCGCCTGTCGCGCGTCGGCGCGGAAATCGATCTTGCCCGCCTGGAAGGGCGCGCACCTTTTGTGGAGGCCCCATGACTCTCTCCCGTTCCTTCCCCCTGATCGGCGGCCTCCTGCTGACCGTGTTCCTGGCCGGCTGCGCCGGCAACGCGCAGACGCCGGCGAATGAAGACCCCGCTGCGGCCAAGGCCGGCACCGACGATGGCCACGGCCATGCCGCCGACCGCAAGGAGGCCAAGGCAGAAACCGCAAAGGCGCCGGCAGACGCCGATGAAGGCGTGGTGCCGCTGACCCCTGAGCAGATCAAGGCGTCCGGTATCGAAGTGGTTGCCGTCGGTCGCGGCGGTGGCGGTTCAACCCGCCTCGCCGGCCGGGTCGAGCCCTCGGTCGGTGCGCGTGCATCGGTGGCCTCCACCGTGACCGGCCGCGTTGAACGCGTGCTGGTTGCACCCGGCACGGCGGTGAAGCAGAACCAGGCACTGGCCATCGTGGTCAGCGGCGAGGCGGCGGTGTTCCGGGCCAATGCGCTGGCCGCATCGGCCGAAGCCGAGGCCGCACGCCTGGCCTATGGCCGCGACAAGGCGCTGGTCGACCAGGGCGTGGTCGCGCGCCAGGAAATGGAAGCTTCGCGCGCACGCTCGCTGGCCGCCCAGGCCCAGGCCGCTGCCGCGCAGGCGCAGGCCGCCGCCAACGGGGCGCCCGATGCCAGTGGCCGCGTGCGCATCACCAGCCCGGTGGCCGGCATCGTCGGCAACGTACAGGTTACGCCGGGTGGCGTGGTCGCCGCCGGCAGCGCGGTGGCCGACGTCGCCGATCCGGCGATGAACGAGCTGGTGTTCACCGCGCCGCCGGCACTGGCCGCGCAGGTCACGCCGGGCATGAAGCTGGAAGTGAGCGTGCCGGGTGGCAGCTTCACCGCCACCGTCACCGGCTCGGCGGCTGACGTGCGCCAGCAGGGCGGCGTGGCCGTGATCCGCGCCACGCCAGTGGACGATTCGCTGCCGCCGGCCGGTTCGCCGGTATCGGCGGTGGTGGTCACCGAAGGCCAGGACGGCTCGCTCAGCGTGCCGGCCGACGCAGTGCAGAACGTCGATGGCGGCAGCGCGGTGTTCGTCGCCGTCAATGGCGGCTTCAAGGCCCAGCCGGTCCTGGCCGGGCGTCGTGCCGGCGACCGCATCGAGATCCTCGGTGGTCTGACCGGCAACGAACGCATCGTCGGTGCCAACGCCTTCCTGCTCAAGGCCGAACTGGCCAAGGGCGAAGCCGAGCACGGCCACTGAGGAGGCGACCATGTTCAAGCTGATCATTGAAACAGCGGTGCGCCACCGCTGGCTGGTGGTGTTCCTGGCGGCGCTGATCGCTGCAGTGGGCCTGTTCCAGCTGGGCAAGCTGCCGATCGACGCGGTGCCGGACATCACCAACCGCCAGGTGCAGATCAACACGGTGGCACCGGCGCTGACCCCGGAGCAGATCGAGCGGCAGGTGACCTACCCGCTGGAAACCGCGCTGGCCGGCATTCCCGGCCTGACCACCACCCGTTCGCTGTCGCGCAATGGCTTCTCGCAGGTCACCGCGATCTTCACCGATGCCACCGACATCTACTTCGCGCGCCAGCAGGTGGCCGAGCGCATGCGCGAAGCGGCCGATGATCTGCCCGATGGCGCGTCGCCGATGCTGTCGCCGGTCACCACCGGCCTCGGCGAAGTGCTGATGTGGACGGTGGACTTCACCACCTTCGATCCAGCCAAGCTGGCCAAGCCCGGTGACGCCGGCTGGCAGGCCGGTGAGGTCTATCGCACGCCGGAAGGCAACCTGCTGCGCACGCCGGAAGAACGCGCGACCTACCTGCGCACCGTGCAGGACTGGATCATCGCGCCGCAGATGCGCTCCAGCCCGGGGCTGGCCGGTGTCGATACCGTTGGCGGCTACGTCAAGGAATACGGCGTGCATCCGGACAGCGCGCGGCTGGCCGCGCATGGCCTCGGCCTGGCCGACCTGGTCACTGCCCTGCAGCGTTCCAACGTGCAGGCCGGTGCCGGTTTCGTGCAGCGTGCCGGCGAAGGCCTGGTGGTGCGTGCCGATGGCCTGGCACTGACCACCGAGGATCTTGCACAGGCACCAGTGGCCACCCGCAATGGCGTGGTGGTGCGCGTGGCCGATGTGGCCACCGTGGAACTGAGCCGCGCGCCACGCCTGGGCGCGGCCAGCCGCAACGGCCACGAGGCCGTGCTGGGCACCGCGCTGATGATTGCCGGGGGCAACAGCCGCACCGTGGCGCAGGCCGCGGCCGCACGCCTGGAACAGGTGAACAAATCGCTGCCGGCCGACATCGTGGCCGCGCCGGTGCTGGACCGCAGCGTGCTGGTCAATTCCACCATCAAGACCGTGGCCAAGAACCTTACCGAGGGCGCGCTGCTGGTGGTGGTGGTGCTGTTCCTGCTGCTGGGCAACCTGCGTGCGGCGACCATCACCGCGCTGGTGATCCCGCTATCGTTCCTGTTCGCAGTGATCGGCATGAACCGCTTCGGCATCAGCGGCAACCTGATGAGCCTGGGCGCGTTGGACTTCGGCATCCTGGTGGACGGTGCGGTGATCGTGGTCGAATCGACGCTGCTGATGCTGGGCCAGCGCCGCGCCGAACTGGGCCGTGCGTTGACCGCGATGGAACGCCTGCGCGTGGCCGCCGACTCGGCAATGAAGATGGCGCGGCCGGCGGCGTTCGGACAGCTGATCATCCTGCTGGTGTTCGCGCCGATCCTCACCCTGGAAGGCGTGGAGGGCAAGACGTTCCACCCGATGGCGGCCACCTTCATGCTGGCCCTGGTCGGTGCCTTCATCTTCTCCTTCACCTTCGTGCCGGCAATGGCCGCACTGCTGGTGCGCGAGCCGAAGGTGAAGGACGGCGATGCCCATGCCAATGATGGCGAGCACGAAACGAAGCTGATCCGCGTGCTGCGCGCGCGCATTGAACCGGTGGTGCGCAAGGCCGTGGCACATCCGCGAACGGTGCTGGCCGGTGCGGTGATGATGCTGGTGGTGGGCATCGGCTCGTTCTCGCTGCTGGGCCGCGAGTTCATGCCGACGCTGGACGAAGGCAACGTGGCGATGCAGGCCTTGCGCGTGCCGTCGACCTCGCTGGAGCAGTCGCTGGCGATGCAGCTGGCACTGGAAAAGGCAATCGCCAAGCAGCCGGAAGTGGCGACCGTGTTCTCGCGCACCGGTACTGCCGAGGCGGCGATCGACCCGATGCCGGCCAACATCTCCGACAGCGTGATCGTGCTGAAGCCGCGCAAGGACTGGCCCGATCCGAAGCTGGCCAAGGACGCACTGGTGGCGCGCTTCGAGAAACTGGCCGGACAGCAGCTGGGCAACAGCTTCGAGTTCAGCCAGCCGATCGAGCTGCGCTTCAACGAGCTGATTTCCGGCGTGCGTACCGACCTGGCGGTGATGATCTTCGGCGATGACTTCAGCCAGCTGCAGAAGGTGGCCGACCAGGTGGCGCTGAAGCTGCGCGCAGTGAACGGCGCAGCCGACGTGCGGGTGGAGCAGATCTCCGGCCTGCCCACGCTGAACGTGGCGATCGACCACGTGGCGGCGGCGCAGTACGGGCTGACCGCCGCGGACGTGAGTGATGCGCTGTCCACCGGCATCGGCGGTACTGCGGCGGGCAAGATCTTCGAAGGTGATCGCCGCTTCAACGTGGTGGTGCGCCTGGATGATGCCTCGCGCAACGATCCGGACCAGCTGGCGTCACTGCCGATCGCCACGCCGTCGGGGCTGGTGATTCCGCTGTCGTCGGTGGCGCGCATCACGGTCAGCGAAGGACCGAACCAGATCAGCCGCAACAACGGCAGCCGCCGCGTGGTGGTGCAGGCCAATGTGCGTGGGCGTGACCTGGGCGGCTTCGTCGGCGAGGCGCAGGCGGCGGTGGCTGACGTGGCGTTGCCGCCGGGTGCCTACCTGACCTGGGGCGGCCAGTTCGAGAACCTGCAGCGCGCGGAGAAGCGGCTGGCGACGGTGGTGCCGGTGGTGTTCCTGCTGATCGGCAGCCTGCTGTTCATGGCCCTGCGCAGCGGCAAGGAAGCCGTTCTGGTGTTCAGCTGCGTGCCGCTGGCACTGGTCGGCGGCATCCTCGCGCTGTTGCTGCGTGGCATGCCGTTCTCGGTGTCGGCGGCGGTCGGCTTCATCGCCGTCTCCGGCGTGGCCACCTTGAACGGCCTGGTGCTGATGCAGGCGATCCGCGAACACCTGGATGCCGGTGACCTGCCGCTGCAGGCGGCGATCAACGGTGCCTCCAGCCGTATCCGCGCGGTGCTGACCACGGCGCTGGTGGCGATCGTCGGCTTCATTCCGATGGCCATTGCCAGTGGTTCCGGTGCGGAAGTGCAGAAGCCGCTGGCGACGGTGGTGATCGGTGGCCTGATCACCGCCACCGTGCTGACCCTGCTGGTGCTGCCGACGTTTGCCGCGCGCGTGGCCAAGCCGCGGGCGGTGGGGTGAGATGCGAGGGGGTCGGAGCCCTTTCCTTGGGAAAGGGATCCGACCCCGTGACAGGGTCGGATTGCCGGCCAGCGGCCGGCACTACCCGGTAACGGTCAGGCCTTCTTGCGCTCGGCGATATACGCCTGGATCTGCTGTTCCAGCACCGGCAACGGCACCGAGCCCTGCTTGAGCAGGGTGTCGTGGAAAGCCTTGATGTCGAACTTGTCGCCCAGCTCCTTCTCGGCCTGCGCACGCAGGCGCACGATGGCGATCTCGCCCAGCTTGTAGCTCAACGCCTGGCCCGGCCAGGAGATGTAGCGATCCACTTCGGTGGTCACTTCATGCTCGCTCAGCGCGGTGTGGTCGCGCAGGTAGGCCAGCGCCTGCTCGCGGGTCCAGCCCTTGCTGTGCACGCCGGTGTCGATCACCAGGCGCGCGGCGCGCCACATTTCGTAGGTCAGGCGGCCAAAATCCTCGTACGGGGTTTCGTAGATGCCCATTTCCACGCCCAGCTTCTCGCAGTACAGCGCCCAGCCTTCGCCATAGGCGGAGATGTAGGCGTTGCGGCGGAACTCGGGCAGGTTCTTCTGCTCGGCGGCGATGGCGCCCTGCAGCGCGTGGCCCGGATCGGATTCATGCAGGGTCAGCGCCGGCAGGTTGTACAGCGGGCGCGACGGCAGGTTGTAGGTGTTGAGCCAATAGGTGCCCATGCCACCACGGCCGGCGGTCCAGAACGGTGCAATGTCCGGCGGCACCGGCACGATGGTGAAGCGCGCGCGCGGCAGCGTCATGTACTTGCCGAGCTGGCCATCGGCCCGCTTGGAAATCCATGCGGCACGCGACAGCAGCTCCTGCGGGGTCTTGGCGTAGAACTGCGGGTCGGTGCGCAGGAAGGTCAGGAACTCGGCGAAGCTGCCCTTGAACTTCACCTGCTTGATGATGTCGTTCATCTCGCCCTGGATGCGAGCGACTTCGTCCAGGCCGATGCGGTGGATCTCGTCCGGCGACAGGTCCAGCGTGGTGTATTCATGGATCTGCTGCTTGTAGTACGCCTTGCCATCGGGCATCGCTTCGGCGGCCAGGGTGGTGCGCGCCTGCGGCACGTACTCGTTGACGAAGAAGGTGCGCAGCTGCTGGAACGCCGGCACCACCTTGCCGCTGATCGCCGCGCGCGCCTGCGCCTGCAGCTTGGCCTGTTCGGCGGCCGGGATGCTGTTGGGCAGCTTCTTGAACGGCGCGTACAGCGGCGATTCGGTCGGGTCCTTCAGTTCGGCGACGGTGGCGATGGACACTTCGCGACCATCGAGCACGGCACGCGGCACGCTGAAGCCACGCTTCAGGCCGGCGCGCATGTTCTCGGTCTGCTGGCCGAAGTAGCGCGGCACATCATTCAGGCGGGCGATGTAGTTCTGGTAGTCCTGCGCGGTCTTCATCTCGCGCCGGGCCATGAAGGACAGGTTGGACCAGAACGAGGAGTCGGCGTTGAACGGCATCTCGTAGCCGCGCAGGCGCACTTCTTCGGCCAGGTTGAACACCTGGTCGTGGTAGATCGCGTAGTTGACCTGGTTGTCGGCCGACAGGGCCTTCGGGTCGATCTTCTTCAGTGCGGCCAGGGTCTCGTCCCACACCTTCAGGCGCGCCTGCTGCGCGGCCGGGCCGACGTCGGGCATGCGGGTGGCATTGGCCGGGGCGTCTTCGTCCTCGCTGGCCTCGCCGCCGCCTTGCTGGCGCCACTTCCATTCCTTCTCGTACAGCGCGCGGAAGGCGGCATCGGCAGGCGATTCGGTGGCGACGCTGGCCGGCGCGGCAGCGGCGGGCGGCGCGGCCAGGGCCACGGCGGGGGCGGACAGGGCGATCAGCAGGGCAACGGCAAGACGGGTTTTCACGAGCAGAGGTTCCCGGGAAGGCAGACCCCGATCATGGCACCCCCCACCGCCGGTGGCATGGGACGAAGGTCCTGCCTGCAACGCAGGCAGGACCGGGAGCCGGCTGCTCTGGTAGCGGCCAACCCTGGTTGGCCCCCCGAAACCCAGCGCCGACCAAGGTCGGCATCTACCGGAGACCTAGTGGCTGGCCCTGTCGCGCTTCCAGCCGCGGTGCTTGATGTCCAGGTGCAGGCTGTACAGCGCGGTGAACGCCGGGAACAGGTTCTGCAGCACACCCACCGAGTCCTGCTTGGCCGAGAACAGGAAGTAGCTCAGCGTCATCAGGCTGCCGACCACGCTCATGTACCAGAACAGGCGCGGGATGACCGGCTTGCCGGCGCGCTTGGAGGCGATGAACTGGACCAGCCAGCGGCCGCCGAACATCAGCGCGCCGGTGTAACCGATCAGCTTCCAGCCGGTCACATGCAGGCCGGTCCAGTACAGCCAGGTCAGCGGCTGGTCCAGCCAGTGCAGCTCCAGATCCATCAACGCTCCTCCACCGCGGTGCGCTTGCTGCGGGTGATCAGCCAGGCCACGCCGCGCAGGTCGCGGATGCCGACCAGCGCGCGACCGAGGTTGTTGTACTTGGACACGCCTGCGGTGCGGTGACGGTGGTTGACCGGCACGCTGGTGGTCTTCCAGCCGGCGCGCTGCATCAGCGCCGGCAGGTAGCGGTGCATGTGGTCGAAGTACGGCAGGTCGAGGAACGCGCTGCGCTCGAACAGCTTGATGCCGCAGCCGGTATCGGGGGTATCGTCGCGCAGCATGCGCGCGCGGATGGCGTTGGCCCAGCGGCTGGCCCAGCGCTTGCTGCCGCTGTCCTGGCGGTTGACGCGCCAGCCGGCGAACAGCTTCACCTGCGCCTCGGCGGCATCGCGCGCGGCCAGCAGCTTGGGAATATCGGCCGGATCGTTCTGGCCGTCACCATCGAGGGTGGCGATCCACGGTGCGCGCGCGTGCTTGACGCCGGTGCGCACGGCGGTGCTCTGCCCGCTCTGGTTCACGTGGTGCAGCACCCGCAGCTCCGGCGTGGTCGCCTTCAGGCCCTGCAGCACGGCCAGGGTGTCATCGCGCGAGTGGTCGTCGATGTAGACGATCTCGAACGGCAGCCGGCCGCGCAGCGCGGCGGTGATTTCAGCGACCAGCGGGGCGACGTTGTCACGCTCGTTGAACACCGGAACGACAACGGAAAGCTCGGGTTGGCTCATAAGGCACTCGGCCAAAGGGAAACAAAGACCGCGCATTCTCCGAAACCGAGGTTATCCGAAGATGAACCCGGCGGCGTGAGGATCCCTCCTCAGGCGCGATCACCAAAATACTCGCGGCACCACGCCACGACGGGCGGCAGGCCTTGTTCGATCGGGGTCACCGCATCGAAGCCGAAAGCGTCATGAGCGCGCCGGGTATCGGCCATCGTGCGCACCATGTCGCCGGGCTGCATGGGTTTGTAGACCTTCTGCGCGGGGCGGCCGGCGGCCTGCTCGATCACGCCGATGAAGCGTTCCAGCTCGACTGGCGTATGGTTGCCGAGGTTGAACACCCGGTGCGGTACCGGACCATCGGCCGGATGCGCGAGCGCGCCGAGGATACCGGCCACGATGTCGGAAACATGTGTGAAATCGCGCTGCATGCGGCCTTCGTTGAACACGTCGATCGGCCGCCCGGCCAGTACCGCACGCGAGAACAGCAGCGGCGCCATGTCCGGCCGGCCCCACGGGCCATACACGGTGAAGAAGCGCAGGCCGGTGGCGTGAAGGCCGTACAGCTGCGCATAGGTGTAGGCCATCAGCTCGTTGGCGGCCTTGGTCGCCGCGTACAGCGAGCGCGGCTGGTCCACGCGCTGGTCCTCGGAGAACGGCGGCGTGGCCGAATCGCCATACACCGAGCTGCTGGAGGCATACACCAGGTGCTGCACGCCGCGATGGCGGCACAGCTCGAGCATATTGACGAAGCCGACCAGGTTGCTGTCGACGTAGGCCTGCGGGTTTTCCAGCGAGTAGCGCACGCCGGCCTGTGCGGCCAGATGGATCACCGCGGTCGGCTGCACCTCATCGAACAGCGCGGCCAGGCCGTCGCGGTCGGTCAGGTCCAGTGTGCGCAGGTCCAGCGTCGGGCACAGCGCAGCCACGCGATCACGCTTGATCTGCGGATCGTAGTAGTCGTTGAAGTTGTCCAGGCCGACCACGGCCTGGCCGGCCTCCAGCAGCGCGCGGGCGGTGTAGGCACCGATGAAGCCGGCAGCGCCGGTGAGCAGGATGGTCATCGCGGGTCTCGATCAAAGCACCCCGCTGCCAACGGCGTGGCCGACGTCGCGGGGATGCGTCGGCCCGCGTGATGTGGCGCCGGGCTCAGCCCTGGCGCGTGCGCAGCTTTTCCAGCACGCCGTCCAGGGTGTCCAGGTCGGTGTAATGGATGATCAGCTTGCCCTTGCCGCCACGGCCGTGATTGATCGCGACCTTAGCGCCTAGCGCTTCGGACAGCTCGGTTTCCAGCGAGGCGATGTCGGCCTGCTGCACCTTCGGCGTGGCCACCGGGCGGTTGCTCGGCACCTTGCCGGCCGCAAAGGCCTGCGCACGGCGCTCGACCTCGCGCACCGACCAGCCTTCATCGGCCGCTTCCTGCGCCAGCTTGCCGGCCAGCTCGGGGGCCAGGGTCAGCAGCGCGCGGGCGTGGCCCATTTCCAGGCGGCGCGTTTCCAGCAGCAGGCGGATGGCCACCGGCAGCTCCAGCAGGCGCAGCAGGTTGGACACCGCCGCACGCGAGCGGCCCACCGCTTCAGCGGCCTCGGCATGGGTGAGGGTGAACTCGCTGATCAGGCGCTGCAGCGCCTCGGCTTCTTCCAGCGGGTTGAGGTCTTCGCGCTGGATGTTCTCGATCAGCGCCATCGCGATGACGGTGCGGTCTTCCAGCTCGCGCACCACCACCGGCACTTCGTCCAGCCCGGCCAGCTGCGAAGCGCGCCAGCGGCGTTCACCGGCGACGATTTCGTAGTTGCCCGCCGGCAGCTGGCGCACCAGGATCGGCTGGATCACGCCCTGCGACTTGATCGAGTCGGCCAGCTCGGACAGCTTGCCCTCGTCCATCTCGCGGCGCGGCTGGTACTTGCCCGGCTGCAGCTGGCCTACCGCCAGCTTGCGCAGCACTTCACCCGGCAGCGGCTCGATCACCGCGGTGGTGGCCTGCACCTGGCTGACCGCGCCTTTCGGGCCCAGCAGCGCATCCAGGCCACGGCCGAGGCCCCGCTTCTTGGCTGCCGGCTTGCTGCTGGTCATCAGACGGTCTCCACGGCCTTGGCGGCCTTGTTGCGTTCGTTGTTGCGGCGGATGATCTCGCCGGCCAGGCCCAGGTAGGCCACGCCACCGCGCGAGGCGCGGTCGTAGCCGACGATGCTCTGGCCATGGCTGGGCGCCTCGGCCAGGCGCACGTTGCGCGGCACGATGGTGCGGAACACGCGGTCGCCGAAGTGCTCGGTGAGTTCGGCCGACACCGCGTTGGCCAGGTTGTTGCGCACATCGAACATGGTGCGCAGCACGCCTTCGATCTCCAGCGCCGGGTTCAGGCTGGTGCGCAGCGCTTCGATGGTTTCCACCAGTGCGCTCAGGCCTTCCAGTGCGTAGTACTCGCACTGCATCGGCACGATCACCGAATCGGCGGCGGCCAGCGCGTTGAGCGTCAGCAGCGACAGCGCCGGCGGGCAGTCGATCAGGATGAAGTCGTACTCCTCGCGGATCGGCGCCAGCGCGCGCTTCAGGCGCTGCTCGCGCTCGCTCTCACCCATCAACTGGATTTCGGCGGCGGTCAGGTCGATGTTGCCGGGCAGCAGGTCGTAGCCTTCGGCGGTCTGCACGCGCACGTCGGCCGCGCTGTTCTCGCCCAGCAGCAGATCGCAGGTGGAGGCGGTCAGCTCGCGCTTGTCCACGCCGCTGCCCATGGTCGCGTTGCCCTGCGAATCAAGGTCGACCAGCAGCACGCGCTTGGGTGCGTTGGCCAGGGAAGCGGCCAGGTTGACGGCGGTCGTGGTCTTGCCGACGCCACCCTTCTGGTTGGCGATGGCGATGATGCGGGCCATGCAGGTGTGCCTCGTCGACGGATGGTTGGGACCGGTCATTATGCGTACAACCGGCCCCGGGCGGAAATCGTGAATCGCCAACCCGTTGTTCCACAAGGGGCTGGCGAGGGCAATCAAGGACCTGTAACGGTGACCAGGTGGCGTTCGCCGGCCAGGCCGGGCACGCTCAGCGGGGTCACCTCGCGCACCTGCCAACCGGCCGGCAGCTCCGCGATCTCCTCATGCGGGTAGACGCCCTTCATGGCCAGCAGTACGCCACCGGGGCGCAGCAGGTGGCCACCGACACGGACGATGCCGGCCAGGGTGTCCATCGCGCGCGCGGTCAACTGGTCGTAGCGACCGGCCTCGTCCAGCGCCTCGGCCCGCGATTCGGCCACGCGGGCGTTGCCCAGGCCCAGCTGCCGCACCGCCTCGCGCATGAAGCGCGCCTTCTTGCCGTTGCTCTCGACCAGGGTGACCTGCAGGCCCGGGCAGGCGATGGCCAGCGGGATGCCGGGCAGGCCGGGGCCGGTACCGAGATCGGCCAGGCTGCCATCGGCCACGAACGGCTGCATCGCCAGCGAATCGAGCAGGTGGCGGGTGACCATCTCCTGCGGGTCGCGGATGGCGGTGAGGTTGTAGGTGCCGTTCCAGCGGTGCAGCAGGGCCAGGTAGCGCAGCAGCGGCGGCGCCAGCGCGGCGTCCAGGCCCATGCTGGCCAGGCCCTGTTCCAGCGTGGCGGCCACGCTGGCGGGAAGTGGGTGTTCGCTCATGCCGGCATTATCGCCGGTTTTGCACGTTGATTCCCCGCTTCAATGCGGATACCAGGCCAATGCGGCGCGGAACTGCCCGGTGGCCTGCCACTCATGCAGATGCCAGCGCGCGGCCTCGCCCAGTTCCGGGTCGCACCAGCGCAGGTGCAGGGCGCCATCCGCCCCCGGTGCCAGCTGCAGGCGGTGTAGGCCGAACGAGATACCCTGCCCGTGCGCCTTCAGCATCGCTTCCTTGGCGCACCACACACGGAAGAACCAGTGCTCGCGGGCGGCCTCGTCCAGGCTCTCCAGCCAGGCCACCTCGGCGGGGTGGAAGAAGCGCTGCACGATTTCCAGCAGGCGGGCGCGCGGCCGCAGCAGCTCCAGGTCGACGCCCAGGCGGACGCCCTCGCCCAGCGCCACCAGCAGCACTTCGCCGCTGTGGCTCCAGCCGGTGCCGTAGTGGGCCAGCGCGCCGCTCAGCTCCGGCCGGCCCTTGTCATCGCGCACCAGCGGCAGGGTGTCCGGCGCGGTGCCCAGTGCCTGCGCCAGCACCTGCCGCGCCTGCGGCTCGCCGCGCTGGCCGGGCACGTGCGGGCGCCGCCAGACCGTGACCGGGCCGAAGCGCCAGGGGCCGTCGAGGGTGGCTGGCAGGCTCATCCGCACGCGCCCATCACGCAATTGCACGACGGGTTCACGGCCATGCGCGTCAACTGGTCACAGTTTCCCACCGGAGGTTCGATCATGGGCATCATCATCTGGCTGATCGTCGGCGGCATCGTAGGCTGGCTGGCCAGCATCATCATGAAGCGCGATGCCCAGCAGGGCATCATCCTCAACATTGTGGTCGGCATCGTCGGCGCGCTGATTTCCGGCTGGCTGTTCGGCGGCGGCATCAACGAAGCGATCACCCTGCGCACCTTCCTGTTCTCGCTCATCGGTGCGGTGATCCTGCTGGCGATCGTCAACCTGTTCACCCGCAAGAGCATACGGTGATCTGAGGGACGTGCCGGCCGCTGGCCGGCAGACGTTCCAGAACGGGCCCGGCAATCGTCGGGCCCGGTTCGTTCAACCCAGCTCTACCCACGCCGGCGCATGGTCGCTCGGGCGTTCCCAGGTGCGCGGCTCGCGATCGATGCCCGAGGCCACCGCGCTGCCCTTCAGCGCATCGGAGACCAGGGTCAGGTCGATGCGCAGGCCCAGGTTGCGGCGGAAGCCGGCCGCGCGGTAATCCCACCAGCTGAACACACCGGTTTCGTCGTTGTGCAGGCGGAAGCCATCGTGCAGGCCCAGCTGCAGCAGCTTGTTCAATGCGCCGCGCTCGGAGGTGGAGGTGAGAATGTGGTTTTCGTTCCACACCTCCGGATCGTGCACGTCGCGCGCGTCCGGTGCGATATTGAAGTCGCCCATCACGATCAGCTTCGGGTGGCGCTGCAGCTCCTGCGCGATCCAGGCATGCACCGCTTCCAGCCAGCGCAGCTTGTACTCGTACTTGTCGGTGCCGATGTCCTGGCCGTTGACCACGTACAGGTTGATCACGCGCAGGTCGCCGAAGGTACCGGCGATGACGCGCTTCTGCTCGTCCTCGAAGCCGGGAATGCCGATCTGCACGTCCTGCGCCGGCTCACGCGACAGCAGCGCCACGCCGTTGTAGGTCTTCTGGCCGGCGAACACGCTGCGGTAACCCGCCGCGATCAGCGCCGAATCGGGGAACTTGTGGTCCTCCAGCTTGGTTTCCTGGATACCGACGATGTCCGGGCCGAACTCCTTGAGCCACTGCTCCAGGTGCGGCAGGCGGACATTGAGCGAATTGACGTTCCACGAGGCGATCTTCATGGGGGCATTCTACCCGGCCCTGCTTTGGTAGACGCCAACCTTGGTTGGCGCATGGATGCCCCGCGTGCCAACCCAGGTTGTCACCTACCGGTAGTGCCGGCCGCTGGCCGGCAACCCGATGCCCCCCGCCGGCGCTACCGCAGCAGGAACCGCAACAACCCCGCAATCTTCGAATACGGCGGCCGCAGCCGGTCACTGGCCGCCCAGCGCGACTGCCACAGCACCGGCAGCCGCTTGCTCATCGCATCGAACCCGGCGCGGCCGTGGTAGGCACCCATGCCGCTGGCCCCCACCCCGCCAAACGGCAGGCCATCGGCGGCGAAGTGCAGCAGCGTGTCATTCACCGTCACGCCACCGGCCACCACCTGGCCGAGGATGCGCTCCACCGTCGCCGCGTCGTGGCTGAAGGGATACAGCGCCAGCGGCCGGTCGCGGGACAGCACGTCGGCCAGCGCCGCCTCCAGGTCCGGATAGGCGCGCACCGGCAGGATCGGGCCGAAGATCTCCTCGCGCATCAGCTCCAGGTCGTCCGGCGGGTCCAGCACCACGGTCGGCACCAGCAGGCGCTCGCGGTCGGCACGTGCCTCATCCACCTGCGCCAGCGGAATGACCGGCACGCCGCGTTCGCGCGCCTGCGCCAGATAGCCCTGCAGGCGCCGGTACTGGCCGTCGTTGATGATGCGGGTGTAGTCGCCGGCATCGCTGAAATCGCCGTAGCGTTCGCGCACCTGCTGCTGCAGCGCCTGCACGAACTCGCGCTGGCGCACGGTATCGATCAGCACGTAATCCGGCGCGATGCAGGTCTGGCCGGCGTTGAACCACTTGCCGGTGGCCAGCCGCGCGGCGGCCTTGTCCAGCGGGAAATCTCGGCAGACAATCGCCGGCGACTTGCCGCCCAGCTCCAGCGTGACCGGCACCAGATGCTCGGCGGCGGCGGCCATCACCTTCCGGCCCACGGCCGTCGAGCCGGTGAACAGCAGATGGTCCAGCGGCAGCGAGGACACCGCCGCGGCCACGTCCGCCCCGCCCTGCGCCACTGCCACGCGATCGGGCGGAAACACGCTGGCCAGCAGATCGGCCAGGAACGCACTGGTGCGCGGGGTATGTTCGGACGGCTTCAGCAGCACGTGGTTGCCGGCGGCAATCGCAGTGGCCAGCGGCACCAACGCCAGCGTGACTGGGTAGTTCCACGGCGAGATCACCCCGACCACACCCAGCGGCGTCGGCCGCAGCTGCGCGCGCGCCGGCCACAGTCGCCAGCCGGCGCCCACCCGCTGCGGTTTCGACCAGCGCCGCAGGTGGCGGCGCAGGTGATCGATGGCTGACAGCACGCTCATGCCATCGGCCAGCTTCGATTCGACGTGGGCGCGGTGGCCGAAGTCCTCGGCGATGGCCTGGGCCATTTCATCCATGCGCGCCTGCAGCGCCTCGCGCAGGCGGCGCAGGTCGGTGTCGCGCTGGTCGAGCGAAGGGCGCTGGGCCTGCCAGGCGCTGCGCAGGGTGTGCAGGATGGCGGGGAGGTCGGCTGGGGCGGTGGTGGTCATGGACCGATTGTAGGGTCGAGCCGTGCCTCGCTCGCATGCCAACCTTCACGCCGTGGCACAGGGTCTCATTCGTTCGTCTCCCCACCGCCGCGCGTGCGTTCACCCTTTGATGCAATCCCCGCCATCACTACGCCATCTGCTGGTCGGTACGCTCTGCCGGGCATGACTGCGGCTCCGGCAGTTGCAACGGAGTATTGATCGGGTACCCGGGGCTGCCGTAGGCGTAACAGGAGGTGGTGACCTGAATTTCATCGCAGGGCAGGAAATGAACGGTGATGCCGCAGACTTTCTGATCGGTGCAATCCGGTACGGGGACGACTTTGCTGTGCCTGCGCTTCTGCGCCAGGATTCTCTTCTCCCAAGCCAAAAATTTGGGCCAATCTTCTGTCCCAGGAAAATCTCTTGTGCTTCCAGCTCCCGTTTCCCAGTCAACCCGTACCATCAGGCCCGGATACCAGAGTGCTGGTGTGCTGTAGCAACAGCCTCCACCGCCGCCTTGATATCGACCAATGCTGTCAATCGCCGAACGGCCATCGACACTGAATCGGTTGATCGCCCAGTGGGTATGGTTGATGCCGTAGATGGCACTGGCATCCACAGCGTAGGCAGACAAGAGCAGAGGTGATCCGGCAAGCAATGCCAGCACCACGCGCTTCAAAACAAGCATCACTGACACTCCATAAGGTGTAGTCCTCATATCTTGCCCGAGGGCACCAGTGCCCTACTCAGGCGTAAACTCCCGCCTCCAGTCACGCAGGATCTCGACCTCACGCGCGATCCGCACCGACGACGCTGCGGACTCGTCCGAGAACAGCTCACCCGAAACTGGAGTTCTTCTCAGGGGGGCTTTGGGGTCACCTACGAAGAAGTGGGGGGTAAAGCAGTAAGGATCATCGCCCGACTCCGTAGGCTGCTTCACCAACGTTGCAAAAACGGCATTCGTCGGCATGCTCGGCTTGGCGACTGAACACCACGGATGCGACGAGACGATGTCCTCAATCCGCGCACCAGCCCGGCGGAACTCCGTGGGACTGAAAACCTTGCCGAGAGAGACGCGATGTACCCGATAGCTATCGAAATCCGGTTGTGCCTCGACGAGCCATCCTGAGTTGTCATGCGATGTGCAACTGCAATCGCAGGTCACCAATGTTGCGTTTGGTACGGCGCTGTTCCAGGACAGCCAGACCGCCTCTGTCTTGCAAAGTTGTTTGATCACGGGCGATCTTTCCTCGACTCGCAGGCTTCCCTGCGGTGCCGTGCCGTCGGCAGCCACACGCGTCTCTGCGTTGGCCGCTGACGCTGAGACAGCGATGATCGCTGCCAGAAGTACCCTGCGCATGCCCAGATCCGATTCGATGAGTCACCCATGCTATGGGACGCACTTACCAGCAAAGGGAATTCGGGCCGATTGCGTCAAAAGTTGGCGGGTCTGGCTAGAAATCTCCGTGTTCCGTGTGGCTGGATACGTCACCTCTCACCGGCACGATCGATTATTGGTCTGATATGTAGATTCGTACTTGTTTCATTGCCGCAGGCTGTCAGCCCGCTGAGGGTAGTGTCCCACCCCAATAACATGCGTAGATGCGACGCGCACATGCATTTCTGATCGGATGCCTTCTCATGGCCGGAGCTTCCGATGCCAGCGAGCAGTCCATTGATGTCGCGGCGGTCGGCCTGAACACCGAGCGCGAACACATCCCATTGGTGGGCGACACCCTGGCCGCCGTCGTCGGCGAGCTTGAGGGCGATGCCACACCCGGCGCCAGTATTGTCAGGATGCTCGAGACACTTGCAGAGAGACTCGAACGTACGACCTGCCATGTACAGACCCCCGTCAACGACAACTCACGTTCGCCCGGTGTGACATGCAGCGGACCCGATGTAGGCAGCCTTTTCCCCTATTACGCACCCGATGTCGCCCCCATGCGACCAAGCGAGGATGAGGCGGTAGATGGGTTGCTACACGTTCTCTTTCCGTTCGAAGCCTGGGACGAGAAGCTGAACATTCCACGCCCTGACGGGCACTTCCCGTTTGTTCCTGTGTGCAACCTCGTTGTGGCTCGCGCTGCGCGCTGCCCAGGAGCCGACCAGTTGCGTAGAGAGATCGGGCAGGCAGGCGATGAGAGTGAACAGCGCTTGTTCTGCCTCAAGGAGTTCTCGAGGCGAAGGCTGGCGGAGAAAGGTGAGTGCCCCGGAATGGCCATCACAAGCCCTTGATACCCATCGCATGCTCGCGCCTGCAGATGACGGTTTCCTGGAGAATGAACTTGTTGAGCTTGATCTTAGCCGTGCTCGCAACAGTGGCTGCAACAGAGGATGCGAAGGCTGACGGCGGAAAATCGGTAACCGCTGGCAGCAACATCTAACTCCGATACGACGGTGAGCAGAACGGTCGCTACCGGAACGTGTCAGTGATGAAGCAGGGCAAGCTGGTGCTCCGCATGGAACTGAGCGAGCGCTCTTACTCCCGGTTCGAGTACGACCGCGATCCGGCGACGTCTCCTGACGGCCGGTATGTGCTCGTCTCTGATGTGGAATCCGGTGAGGTTGGCATGCCCGATGGGCGCGGTTCTCTGCATGAAAGGCAGTACTGCGGTTTCATCGACACACGAAGCGGCTGCCTGTTCGCGCGTCAGACCGGGCAATTCTGTGGAGGGCACTGCAATGATGCTGGCGCCTGGGTATCTCCGGCCCTTTCCGACCTGACCCTTTCTGAGGGGCGCCCTACCGCAGAGGGCTATGCCTCAGGCCGCCTAGGCCCTTCGGATGCGCCCGGTGGCTCCCTCGACAATCTGCTTCGCTGCGACCCGCCTGGTCCAGGCAACAGGGACCACTACAGGAAGCTGATCGATGCAGGGACCTTTGAGGTCATGCCTTTGCAGAGAGAGGCGCTGTATGGCGGGTAGAGTCGGCTGTCAGTCGACTATCGCGCGCAGCGCGGGCTTTTCAGCAGTTCCTCCAAGAGCAGTCGACCAACGGTCGACTCTACCCCCGTCGCCGCCCCACAAACAGAAAGGCCGCGGTGTGCACCGCGGCCTTTCCTTCATTGCATGGAACCCACCGCTTACTTGGTGATGTCCACGTTCTTCGTTTCACGCAGGAACAGGCCGCCGATCACCACCGACATCAGCGCGATGCCGATCGGGTACCACAGGCCGTAGTAGAGGTTGCCGGTACCGGCCACCAGCGCGAAGGAGATCGCCGGCAGGAAGCCACCGAACCAGCCGTTGCCGATGTGGTACGGCAGCGACATCGAGGTGTAGCGGATGCGGGTCGGGAACAGTTCGACCAGATAGGCGGCGATCGGGCCGTAGACCATGGTCACGTACAGCACCAGCAGCCACAGCATGAAGATCGTGCCAGCGATGTTGATGCGTGCGCCGTCGGCCTTGGCAGGGTAACCGGCAGTGGTCAGGGCGGTCTTCAGTTCCGCACCGAACGCGTCGGCCTTGGCCTTGCCTTCTTCCTTGGTCAGGCCCGCGGCTTCATACGAGGTGACGCTGGCGCTGCCCACGTTCACCATCGCCAGCGAACCGGCGGCGGCAGGCTGCACGTCGTACGGCACGCCAGCCTTGGTCAGCGCGGCGGTGGCCACGTCGCAGGAACTGGTGAACTTGCGCAGGCCAACCGGATCGAACTGGAACGAGCAGGTGTTCGGATCGGCCACGACCAGGGCCGGCGAGCTGCTGCGGGCCTCTTCGATGGCCGGGTTGGCGAAGTGGGTCAGGCCCTTGAAGATCGGGATGTAGGTGACGGCGGCCAGCAGGCAGCCGGCCAGGATGATCTTCTTGCGGCCGATACGGTCGGACAGCCAGCCGAAGAAGATGAAGAACGGCACGCCCAGCGCCAGCGCCGCGGCAATCAGCAGATAGGAGGTGGTGGCGTCGACCTTCAGCATGCTGCTGAGGAAGAACAGCGCGTAGAACTGGCCGCCGTACCAGACCACGGCCTGGCCGGCCGCCGCGCCGAGCAGGACCAGCAGCATCAGCTTCAGGTTGCCGCCCTTCAGGCTGTCACGGAACGGCGTCTTGGAGCCCTTGCCTTCCGACTTCATCTGCTGGAACAACGGCGATTCGCTCAGCTGCAGGCGGATCCACACCGAGATGCCCAGCAGCAGGATCGAGACCAGGAACGGGATGCGCCAGCCCCAGGCTTCGAAGGCTTCGTTGCCCAGGAAGTAGCGGCAGGCCAGGATGATCAGCAGCGACATGAACAGTCCGAGCGTGGCGGTGCACTGGATGAAGCTGGTGTACAGGCCACGCTTGTCTTCCGGCGCATGCTCGGCCACGTAGGTGGCCGCACCGCCGTACTCGCCGCCCATGGCCAGGCCCTGGGCCAGGCGCAGGATGATCAGGATCACCGGCGCGGCGAAGCCGATCGAGGCGTAATTGGGCAGCACGCCGACCAGGAAGGTCGAGATGCCCATGATCAGGATGGTGACCAGGAACGTGTACTTGCGGCCGATGCGGTCGCCGAGGCTGCCGAAGAAGGCCGCGCCGAACGGACGCACGAAGAAGCCGGCGGCGAACGCCAGCAGGGCAAAGATCATGCCCGTGGTTTCATTGACGCCACTGAAGAACTGCTTGGCGATGATGGCTGCGAGCGAGCCGTACAGGAAGAAGTCATACCACTCGAACACCGTGCCGAGGCTCGATGCGAAAATGACTTTCTTGTGCCCTTGGGTCAGGGTGCCCGCTTTGTGTGCGGAGCTGGATGTGCTGGACATGGGACATTTCCCTCGGTAGATGCCGACCCTGGTCGGCACTCAATTCGGTAGGTGCCGGACGTTGGCCGGCGCAATCTCTGTAGGTGCCGACCTTGGTCGGCACTGGTTTAGAAGCTGTACTTGGTGGTGAACTGCAATCGGGTGATGTCACCCTTGTTGCCGTTCTCCACTTCGCGACGGCCGTACATCAGCTCCGCACCGATATCGACCTTGGGCAGCGGCGAGTAGAAGATGTTGCCGCGGATGCTCTGCACGCTCTTGGTCACCAGCGGGCCGAGGATGCTGTCGTTGTCGTAGTCGCTGCGCGCATAGATCAGGTTGGTGCGCAGTTTCGGCGAGAACGCATGCCGCCAGCCCACGTAACCGGCAAGCACGCCGGTCGGGTTGAGCTCGTCGCGGGCCACGTCGTAGGCGCTGTCAGCGGTGATGCCCAAACCGATGTAGCGGGCGATGCCTTCGCCGCCGGTCAGCTGGTAGTGCAGCGAATCGCTGTCGCCCATCACCCACTTGCCGCCCAGGGTCAGGCCGCCAGCCACCTTGTCGGCCTTCGCGCCGGTGGCCTGGTTGTCCACCTTCAACTGGCGGACGATGCCACCGACACCAAAGGTGCCCCAGTCGCCCTTCCAGCCATAACGCATCGTGAGGTCGGGCAGGCTGCCACGGTCGGAGTTGGCGCTGGCGTTGGTCCAGGCCCCGGTGACCGGGTTGCGGGTGCCGGTGAGGGTGGTGGTTTCCGGGTTTTCCAGTGCGACGCTGAAGCCACCCTGGGTGTAGCGCACCTGGGCCTGGCGCACAAAGATCACGCCATCGGTGGGGCCGACGAAGTCGACCGCTTCCGGCAGCGCGGCCGCATCCATGAAGTTGGACCATGTCTGGCCCGCCATCCAGTTGTTCCAGTACATGTAGGCGTGACGCAGGGTCACGCCGTAGGTATTGGTGGCGGTCTGGTTGCCCAGCGAGTTGCCGAAGAAGTCCATCTCGAAGAACGCACCGGCCTTGTTGCCCGATTCGCTCACGTTGTCGATGCCGAGGTTGAAGCGCGAGAACTTGGCGTGGGCGTTGAAGTCGGTGCCCGAACGCTTTCCGCTGCCACCGGCGCCTTCCACCGGGGTCTGGCCCGGCAGGTACAGTGAACGGCCGGTAGCGTCGTCGGCCAGCTGGCCATCGCTGGTCTGGGTGGCCAGGAAGTCGGCCTTGATGAAGCCGCCGATCTTGACCGTGGTGCCCGGCGCGGCGCCCGGGGTAAGGGTAGTGACCTGGATCGGCTGCTTGCCGGCCGGCACCGAAGCAACCGGCTTCTGCGCGGCCTGCACGCTGCGCACGTCGGTCACGGCCTGCTGGGTCTGGGTGATCTGGGTCTGTTGTTGTTGCTGCGAAGACAACAGCAGCTGGACCTGGCGTTCCAGTTCGGCAACGCGTGCTTCCAGCGCTTTCTCTTTGGCGGTCTCTGCGAACGCCATGCCCGGTGCGACCAGGGCGACCAACAGGCAGGCCGCCAAAGGTGTGCGCACGGCTTTCAACGTACGGTGGCTCATGTTGCCCTCTCTCCCAAGTGGCAAGGTGATGCCGCGCGTGGGGCACGGTCGAGCCGAGACTGCGGGGCGTTCATGTATAGCGGCTATTCGCCATTGGTCGAACCCGGCCCTGCTGGGCGCTCACTTTCGACCATGGTCTAACCAAGGTGGTGACGCGGCCGGGGGTGGATGGGGCAAACTGAGGGGGATCGGTCGCCGCGATGCTGCGACCGCACATACAAAGTCAACGTGCAAGTGAGGGTGCCATGGCTGATATCTACCCCGTCGATCCGCAGTTCGCCGCCAAGGCACGCATCGACAAGACGTCCTACCAACAGCAGTACCAGGCTTCGGTAACCGACCCGGATGGTTTCTGGGGCAGGGCCGCCGAACGGCTGGACTGGATGCGCAAGCCGACCAAGATCAGGAACGTCAGCTACGACCTGTCCGACTTCCACATCAAGTGGTTCGAGGATGGCGAGCTCAACGCCAGCGTGAACTGCCTGGATCGCCAGCTGGAAACGCGCGGCGACAAGACCGCGCTGCTGTTCGAGCCCGACAGCCCGGATGCGCCGGCCCAGCACGTGACCTATCGCGAGCTGTACGAGCGCACCTGCCGCCTCGGCAATGCGCTGCGCAACCTCGGCGTGAAGAAGGGCGACCGGGTCACCATCTACCTGCCGATGATCGTCGACGCTGCGGTGGCCATGCTGGCCTGCGCACGCATCGGTGCGATCCACTCGGTGGTGTTCGGCGGCTTTGCGCCGAACTCGATCGCCGACCGCGTCAGCGACTGCCAGAGCAAGCTGATCATCACCGCCGACGAGGGCCTGCGCGGTGGGCGCAGGATTCCGCTGAAGGCCAACGTCGATGCCGCGCTGAAGCTGCCCGGCACCAATACCGTGGAAACCGTGCTGGTGGTGCGTCACACCGGCGGCGCGGTGGACATGCAGGCGCCGCGCGACCGCTGGTTCCACGATGTGGTGGACAGTCAGCCGGCCACCTGCGAGCCGGAACGCATGAACGCGGAAGACCCGCTGTTCATCCTCTACACCTCCGGCTCTACCGGCAAGCCGAAGGGCGTGCTGCACACCACCGGCGGCTACCTGCTGTACGCGGCCTACACCCATGAAGCGGTGTTCGACCTGCGCGAGGATGACATCTACTGGTGCACCGCCGACGTCGGCTGGGTCACCGGCCACAGCTACATCGTGTACGGGCCGCTGGCCAACGGCGCGACCTCGCTGATGTTCGAAGGCGTACCGAACTACCCGGATACTTCGCGCTTCTGGAACGTCATCGACAAGCACAAGGTGAGCATCTTCTACACCGCCCCGACCGCCATCCGTGCGCTGATGCGCGAGGGCGAGGAGCCGGTGAAGAAGACCTCGCGCGCCTCACTGCGCCTGCTCGGCAGCGTCGGCGAACCGATCAATCCGGAAGCGTGGCGCTGGTACTACGAAGTGGTCGGCGACAGCCGCTGCCCGATCGTCGACACCTGGTGGCAAACCGAGACCGGCGGCATCCTGATCTCACCGCTGGCCGGCGCGATGGACCTCAAGCCCGGTTCGGCCACCCTGCCGTTCTTCGGTGTGCAGCCGGCGCTGGTCAATGCCGATGGCGAGATCAAGGACGGCCCAACCGAGGGCAACCTGATCATCCGCGATTCCTGGCCGGGCCAGATGCGCACGGTGTACGGCGACCACCAGCGCTTCATCGATACCTATTTCCGCACCTACCCGGGCAGCTACTTCACCGGCGACGGTTGCCGCCGCGATGAGGATGGCTACTACTGGATCACCGGCCGCGTGGACGATGTGATCAATGTGTCCGGCCACCGCATCGGTACCGCCGAAGTGGAAAGCGCGCTGGTTTCGCACCCGAAGGTGGCCGAAGCGGCCGTGGTCGGTTTCCCGCACGACGTGAAGGGCCAGGGCATCTACGCCTATGTGACCCTGGTGGCCGAAGAGACCCCGAGCGACGAGCTGCAGAAGGAACTGGTCGCCTGGGTGCGCAAGGAGATCGGTCCGATCGCCACGCCGGACCACCTGCAGTGGGCGCCGGGCCTGCCCAAGACCCGTTCGGGCAAGATCATGCGCCGCATCCTGCGCAAGATCGCCGAGAACGCACCGGACCAGCTCGGCGACACCTCGACCCTGGCCGACCCGTCGGTGGTGGCCTCGCTGGTGGACGAGCGCAAGGTACGCTGATGCAGAACCCGGGGTCGGATCCCTTTCCGCAAGGAAAGGGATCTGACCCCAGACAGTTTCCCCCACGGTTCCCCCCGACCATGACCACCCTCCTGATTGCCGATGACCACCCGCTGTTCCGCGAAGCCCTGCGCGGCGCCGTGCAGCGGGTCATCCCCGGCGTGCAGCTGTTCGAGGCCGACAGCGTGGAAGCGCTGTACGCGCTGGCCGACCAGCACAACGACGCCGACCTGGTCCTGATGGACCTGAACATGCCCGGTGCACAGGGATTCAACGCACTGGTGCACATGCGCTCGCTGCACCCACACCTGCCGGTCGTGGTGGTCTCCGCGCGCGAAGAAGCGACGGTGATGCGGCGCGCACTCGACCACGGCGCGCTCGGCTTCATTCCCAAGTCGGCCGACTCGGACACCATCGGCCATGCGCTCGGCACCATCCTCGATGGCGAGACCTGGGCACCACCGGAAGCGCACAACGTGCCGCCGACCGAGCGCGAGGAACGCGAAGTCGGCCAGCGCCTGCGCGAGCTGACCCCGCAGCAGTTCCGCGTGCTGCAGATGCTGGGCGCAGGCCGCTTGAACAAACAGATCGCCTACGACCTCAACGTCTCCGAAGCCACGATCAAGGCCCACGTCACCGCCATCCTGCGCAAGCTGGGCGTGACCAACCGCACCCAGGCCGTGCTGATGGCCGGCAAGCTGGCCATCGACGACGACGCCATCGTGCTGCCGCCGGAAGAAGATTGACCGTGATGGGGTGCAGAGCCGAGCATGGGATCAGCTCTACAGACGTCATGACGCCCCTGTAGAGCCGAGCCCACGCTCGGCTGCTCCTCGCCTCAATACCCGATCACGCCTCAAACGGCCATCGACTCCACACATAGGGGTACTCCCCGATACGCGAGGCCAGCCCAGCACGCACTGGATTGGCCACGATGTACATCGCCTGCGCGCGCAGGCATTCATCACTGCGCAGCGCATGGTCGTAGTACCCCGGCTGCCAGATCGGCGCGTTCGCATCAACGCCCGTGGCGATGGATCTTCCGCTCCTGGACTTCAGGATCTGCATGCAGCCGGCCAGCGTGCCGGTACGCAACTCGATCAACCAACGCAGGTGGTCCGGCATGATCACCCAGGCGAGGGAGAAGGTGCGACCGGTCCGCTCTACTGTGCGCAGGGCTTCGATCAGCAGATCAACGTTGGCCTTGTCACTGAACCAGGGACGACGCGCATGCGTCACCGTGGTGATCGCATAGGCATTGCCGGTATGCGACGCTGCATGTCGGCCATTGCCGCAATGTAGAGCCCAGCCCACGCTCGGCTGCTTCACACGCCAGCCGAGCATGGGCTCGGCTCTACAGGAACAGGCGTCACCCCACGCCGTGCAGGTGTTCGTACAGGATCGTCGCGCCGATGATCACCAGGATCACGCCACCGATGATCTCCGCGCGCTTGCCGACCATGCTGCCCAGCACGCGGCCGAGCATGATGCCGACGGTGACCATGGTCAGCGTGCACAGGCCGATGACTGTGGCCATCACGCCGATATGCACGTCCATGAAAGCCAGGCCGATACCCACCGCCATCGCATCGATGCTGGTGGCGAAGCCGGTCAGCGCCAGCTTCCAGAAACCGTGGTGCTGCGAAGGATCTTCTTCCTCCTCGGCGCTGTCCGGGCGCAGTCCGTTGTAGATCATGTGGATGCCCAGCGCGCCGAGCAGGCCGAAGGCGATCCAGTGGTCGAAGGCTTCCACGTACTGCAGGGCGGCACGGCCGAGCAGCCAGCCGATGATCGGTGTGATCGCTTCGATGACGCCGAAGATGATGCCGGCGCGCAGCGCGTCGCGGAACACCGGCTTGCGCATCGCGGCACCCTTGCCGATCGCTGCGGCGAAGGCATCGGTGGACATGGCAAAGCCGATCAGGAGGATCGAAATGGGGGACATTGGCGGCTGCTGAAGGTCGGGCAAGGACGGACGCACGGCTCGCGCTCGCGCCCAACCTGACGTTGCGCGCGCGGGCCGCTGGTCTCGCCAACCATCATGGTTGTCCACGCCACGGCGCACTGGCCGAGTATGTTGACGTGGACGATTCCTGCGAAGGAATCCGGCTACTCCCCAAGGGGACGCGCAGCTTAGCACCGCGATCCGCACGTGGCGCATTTCCAGGCAAACGCGCAGGCAGGGCTGGTTTGTATAGCGATGGCTATATCAGCACCGGGCTGCGCGCGGAGCCGAGCACGGGTTCGGCTCTACAGAACCCCGCGGCACCAGTATTTGTAGAGCCGAGCCGACGCTCGGCTGCTTTTCGGCCCGACCACGGAACACCACGCTTCGCGCTGGAGCCGAGCATGGGCTCGGCTCTACAGGTGCCCGTCAGGCGTCGTTGTTGCCGGCGTCGCGCAGCGCGCCCAGGAAGGCGCGCAGCGAGGCCGGCTTGATCGGCTTGGTCAGCACGCGGTAACCGCGTTCGCGTGCCATCCGCTTCAGTTCGTCGCGACCATCGGCGGTCAGCAACGCGCCAGGCAACGGGTAGCCCGCTGCCTCGCGCAGGGCCACCAGCGCATCCAGGCCGTCCATGCGGTCGTGCAGGTGGTAGTCCACCAGCATCACCTGCGGGCGCTCGGCAATCTTCTGCAGCGCCTGGTCGACGGTGGCGGCAGTGATCACCTGCACCTGCCAACGGCCGAGCAGCGCGCGCATGCCGTCGAGGATCTCCTCGTCATTGTCCACGCACAACACGCGCAGGCCCGCCAGCGAATCGCTGCGTACCGGTGCGGACACCGCCTGTACCGGCGCGGCCAGCTCGGTGTAGCCTGGCAACGGCGCCACCCGCGGCAGGATGATCGAGAACATCGAGCCACTGCCCACCCGGCTGCGTGCGTTGAGGCGATGGTCAAGCAGGCGCGAGATGCGCTGGCAGATCGACAGGCCCAGCCCCAGACCCTGTTCGCCCCAGTCGAACGGCTGCTGGTAGCGGTGGAACTCGTCGAAGATCTGCCGCATGTGGTGCTCTGGGATGCCGGGGCCGGTATCCCACACCTGCAGTTCCACTTCATCACCACGATGACGCACCGCCAGCACGATGCGCCCCTGCCGTGTGTAGCGCAGCGCGTTGGCCAGGAAGTTCTGCAGCACACGGCGCAGCAGCCGGCGATCGCTGCGTACCCAGGCCGGGCGCGCGAACAGGTCCAGGCGCAGTCCGCGACCGGCGGCGACTGGCGTGTACTGCGCGGCCAGCTCGCGCATCAACGCGCTCACATCGAACTCGCCGATCACCGGGTGCAGGCCACCGGCATCCAGCCGCGACACGTCCAGCAGGCCATCAAGCAGCTCTTCGGCAGCACGCAGCGACGCATCCACGCGCTCAGCCAGATGCTTCTGCTCGTCACTCACGTGGTCGCTGTCACGCAATGCCGAGGCGAACAGCCGCGCGGCGTTCAGCGGCTGCAGCACGTCATGGCTGATCGCCGCCAGGAAGCGCGTCTTCGACTGCTGCGCGACCTCGGCCTCGTGCGAGCGCTCGGCCACGCGCTGCTCCAGCGTCTCGTTGGCTTCCAGCAGTGCCTTTTCCGCGTGCTTGTAGTCGGTGATGTCGTTGTAGCTGGTCACGTAGCCACCGCCGGGCAGCGCCTGACCACGCATCTCGATCACCTTGCCGTCGCTGCGGGTGCGCTCGAACACATGCGGTGAACCGGCACGCATGTAGCCAATGCGGCGGTTGATCTGTACCTCGATATCGCCTTCGCCCAGCTCACCGCGCTCGGCGTTGTAGCGGATCAGGTCGGCCACCGGGCGGCCCACGTAGAGCATGCCGTCGGGGTAACCGAACATGTCCTGGTAGCGGCGGTTCCAGGCGGTCAGGCGCATGTCCGGGTCGACCACGCTGACGCCGGCACTGATGTTCTCCAGCGTGGTCGACAGGATCTCGCGGTTGAAGCGCAGTTCCTGCCCGGCTTCGTCCAGCACCGCCACTACTTCACCCAGGTCCATGCCCGAACCGCGCAGCAGGCTGGTCAGCAGCAGGCGCGCCGATGCCGCGCCGATCGAGGCGGCCAACAAGCGTTCGGTGAACTGCACCCAGGGCCGGTCGGCGGGCGCGGAGGATTGCAGCTCGCGACCCAGCGACTGTGCCTGCTCGAAGAACGAGCGCCGCGCATGGCGCTCGCCAACCACGCGCGAGGCCAGCGCCAGCAGATCGCCCACATGCACGTGCCCGGGCCAGCCACCGGCCACCGACGGGCGCTCGGCATACGGGTCGAGGAACGGAGCGGCACGCAGGCGCTCGTCCACGCCGGGACGCCAGCGCGCGGACACCAGCATCATCGTTGCCGCATTCACCAGCAGCGACCAGAAGGTGCCGTGGGTCAGCGGATCCCAGCCGGTCATGCCGAACAGCTGCTGCGGGCGCAGCCACTCGATGCCGAACGGTCCGTGCTGCACCCAGCCCGCGTCAACCCAGCCGGCCATGGTCATCGCCGGCAGCAGCAGGGTGTACAGCCAGGTGGCAAAGCCCAGCAGCATGCCGGTCTCGACGCCGCGACGGCTGGCTCCACGCCAGTACAGGCCACCGATCAGGCCCGGCGCGAACTGTGCCACTGCGGCGAAGGCCATCAGCCCATACGAGGCCAGCGTGCTGTCGTTGCTGCTGGTGCGGTAGTAGCTGTAGGCCATCAGCGCCAGCATCAGGATCGCCAGGCGGCGGATCCACAGCACGCGCGAGGCAACATCGGCCGCCTCCTGATGGTCGCCACTGCGGCGCAGCAGCACCGGCATCACCAGGTCGTTGCTGACCATGGTGGCCAGCGCGATCGAGGACACGATGACCATGCCGGTGGCGGCCGAGAACCCGCCCACGTAGGCGATCAGCGCCAGCGCGTTGCGGCCTTCGGCCAGCGGCAGCGCCAGCACCATCGAATCGTCGGCAACGCTGCCACCGGTGCCGAACAGGGTCACGCCGGCGGTGGCGATCGGCAGCACCATGGCCGAGATCAGCACCAGGTAACCGCCGAACATCCAGCGCGCGCGGCGCACATCGCGCACATCTCCGCACTCGACCACGGCCACGTGGAACTGGCGCGGCAGGCAGATGATGGCCAGGAAGCTGAGCAGTGTCTGCGAGATGAAGCCGACCGGCGGCAGGCCGGTGAACAGCGTATGCACCGACTCAACCACCGCGTCGGTGCGGTTGCTCAGCCACAGGTAGGCGAACACGCCCACCGCCAGCATGGCCAGCAGCTTGATCACCGATTCGAAGGCGATCGCCAGCATCATGCCGTGGTGGTGCTCGGTGGCATCGACCTGGCGGGTGCCGAACAGGGTGGCGAACAGCGCCATCAGCAGCGCCACGTACAGCGCCGGGTCGCTGAAGAAGCCGGTCGGCCCGGTGTTGCCGGTCAGCACCTGCAGGCTCATCGCCACCGCTTTGTACTGCAGGGCAAGGTACGGAATGATGCCGATCAGCGCGATGATCGCCACCAGCGCCGCCAGCCGCCGCGAGCGGCCGAAGCGCGAGGAGATGAAGTCGGCAATGGACACCACGTTCTGGCTGCGTGCGATCAGCGCCAGGCGCTCGATGATGCGCCAGCCGAACAGCAGCAGCAGCAACGGGCCGATGTAGATCGGCAGATAGCCCACGCCGTTGCGCACGGCGGTGCCGACCGCGCCGTAGAAGGTCCACGACGAGCAGTACACGGCCAGCGCCAGGCTGTAGACCACCGGCCGCAGCCACGGCCGGTCGGGATACATGGGCCGACGGTCGCCCCACCACGCTACGCCGAACAGCAGCGCGGCATAGGCAACCGAGACCAGCAGCAGGATCCAACTGGAGACCACGCGTGTGTTTCCGTCGGAGGAGGGGTCAGTAGATCACGACCGTTGGTGGTGAGGGTAGGTCATGACGGTAGGTCACGACCGTTGGTCGTGACTGAGCCTCAGTGCCCACCAACAGTGGGCACCCACCCGCAACCGGCCTTATTCTGCCGGCACGCCCATTTCCTTCAGCAGCTCGGGGGCCGGGTAGACCTTGGCCAGCAGCCAGCGCAGGTAGCGCATGTCCACGTGCACGGCGCGCTTGTAGCGCGGGTCGAACCACCAGCTGGCGCTGACCGATTCCCAGTTGCTGTCGAAGTTCAGGCCGATCAGTTCGCCCTTGGCATTGAGCACTGGCGAACCGGAGTTGCCGCCGGTGGTATCCAGGTTGGTCAGGAAGTTGACCGTCTGGGTCTTCAGTGCAGGGTCGGCGGTGCTGCCGAAATCACCCTTGGCGATCGCCGCCAGCAGTGGCTTGGGCGCATCGAACGGATAGGCGTTGGTGTTCTTTTCGACGATGCCGGCCACGGTGGTCACCGGCGAGTAGGTCACGCCGTCGCGCGGGTGCAGTGCCTCGACCTTGCCGTAGCTGATGCGCAGGGTGCGGTTGGCATCCGGATATACCGCGCGGCCCTGCTTGGCACGCCAGGCGAACAGCGCCTGCATGTAGGCCGGGCGCAGGCGCAGCTGCTCGCCTTCGCGGGTCTTGCTCTCGTTCTCGATGCGCAGCTGCGCGGCCACCAGCGGGCCGGCCACGGCGATCAGCGGATCGGCGGCCAGCGCCTTGCCTTCGCGCGCGGCGGCGAAACGGGACAGGCGCTGCGCCTCGTCACCCAGCTGGGTGCCGGCGTACAGGGTGTCCAGCGCCTTGGCCAGCTGTGCCGGGGTGCGGCCGAAGGCGGCGTCGAACTCGGCCACGCGCTGCGCATCCGGCAGCTGCTGATAGCGGGTCAGCAGGGTGGTCAGCAGGGCCTTCTCGACTTCCGGCGCGTAACGGCGCTGGACCTGCTTGAGCACGCCTTCGATCATCGCCTGGTCGCGCTGCTGGTAGCCGCTCTCGCGCTGTGCATCGGGCTTGGCCGATTCAATGCGCAGGCGTTCCAGCAGCAGGGCCGAGCGCAGCAGCTGGCTCTGCGCGGCCATCTGCTCCAGCAGCAGGTCACGCTCGCCCACCGCCGCACCCTGCGACAGGTTGGCCAGCAGCGCCTTGATGTCGCCCTGGTACCTGCGGTCGGTGGCGGCCAGCATGGCCGTCTCGTCGGCGGCACGCTGGGCCTTGGCGTCGCTGCGCAGCAGGCCTTCCAGCTCGCCGGCGGCGCGCTTGCGGTTGTTCTTCAGCGACTGCAGCTGCGAGGCGTAGCGGGTGCGCGCCTGCGCGTCCTTGGCGCTGGCGGTCTCGATGGTGTCGATCATCTGCTGGAACACCGACACGCGGCGCGGCAGCACGGCATCGATCTGGCCGGCGAATTCGGCGGCCGTGCGATGGCGGTAGGTGATGCCCGGGTAACCGGCCAGCATCGCGTAGTCGCCTTCCTTCGGGCCTTCCACCGACATCTGCAGGTGTGCCGGCGCCTGGTAGGGCACGTTGTCCTTGCTGTAGGCAGCCGGCTTGCCGTCCTTGCCGACGTAGGCGCGCAGCAGGGTGAAGTCACCGGTGTGGCGCGGCCACATGAAGTTGTCGATCTCATCGCCATAGTTGCCGATCGCGCGCGGCGGCGCGTACACCAGGCGCACGTCGCTCAGTTCCAGCTGGGCGATGCGGTAGAAATCGGTGCCGTAGTACATGTTGGCCACCGAGCAGCGCACGCTGCCGTCCTTCTCGCACTCGGCCACGATCTGCTTGCTGGCCGCGTCCACCGCATCGAAGTAGGCCCGGCCGGTCTTGCCGCGGGCCTGGGCCAGCACCTGATCGGTCACCTTGTCGAAGCCGACGGTCACCAGCACGCGGAAATCCGGGTTGGCCGGGCGCTCGTCGGCGCGGCCATTGGCGATGAAGCCGTTGTCGATCAGGTTGTGCTCGGGCGAGCTGTTGTACTGGATCACGCCCATCGCCACGTGGTGGTTGGTCAGCAGCAGGCCGTCGGCGGACACGAACGAACCGGTGCCACCACCGGCACGCACCACGGCGCTCAACGGCGGCGCGGTGACGTTGGCCAGGTCGGCCGGGTTGCCCTTGAAGCCGGCCGCCCGCAGCGGCTTGGCCAGCTCCGGCAGCTGGGTCGGCATCCACATGCCTTCATCGGCATGCGCGCCGGCGGCGAGGGTCAGGCCCAGGGCCAGGGCGGTGGGAAGGGCTTTGCGTGGCGACATGAGGCAATCCGGTACGACAGAACAGCCCGGGACCATAGCCGCTGGGGCCCGGCGGGGCAACGGCCGATGGTTGGGGGTGGGTATTGCACCCGCCGGGCTTGGCCCGGCGTGGCCCCGTCCCCGCATGGCGTGGCGCTACTTTTCCCTGCGCCAGTTGATCGAACCTCGGTTTTCCACCGTGCTCGATTCCACTTCCACGTCGAAGCCACGGCGCAGCAGGTACTTCAGCGTGATCACCGAACCGGCACCGACCAGCGACACGCCGTAGCCGACGTAGAGCTTGGGCGAGATGTACTTGCCGACGCCGATCACCGAACCGCCCAGCGCGCGCGACTGGCTCACGCCGGCATCGTCCAGGCCCAGCTTGGCGCCCAGCTGCGAGGCCAGCAGGCCGCTGCCGGCCGACAGTGCCGCCGAAGCCGCGTTGACCTGCTGGGTCTGGTCGCTGCTGGCGCCGGTCAAGCTGCGCCCCAGCACCAGGTAGGCCAGTGCTTCGGACTGCGACATCGCCGGATCGGACCACACGTCCGCGCGCGGCTGCTGCGCGCGCCCGGTCACATCGATGCCGGCGGTGACATCACCGATCCGGCGCTCGGCGCGGATGTTGATGCGCGGGTCGGACACCGCGTTGTAGTTCCAGGTGAGATTGCCACGGGTGATGGTCAGGTCCTGGCCGTAGGCCTTGTAGCGACCGCTCACTTCCAGGCCACCGTTGGCGGTCATCTCGCGGCCGGGCTTGGCCCACACCTGCATCTTGCCGGTCAGCGCGCCCTTCAGGCCGAAGCCGGTCATCTTCACCTTGTCGCCGAGGCTCACCGTCAGGTCCATGTCCAGCGGCGAGGTGCGCGACTCTTCCGGATCCACCGGGTCGAGCACCACCACGTCTTCAGACACCGACGTGCCACGGTCCAGGCGTTCCAGATCGATGTCGGCCTCGGGCACGTGCACCGTGCCGCGCAGTTCCATCGCGGCCTTGGCCAGGGTGAAATCAAGGTTCGGGTTGGCAATGATGCGCAGTTCGCTGGTGTTGGACACCAGCACGTTTTCGCCATGGATCTTCAGCTGCAGCGGTTGCGCATCGCCGAACCAGGACAGACCGCCGTCCACGTACAGCGTGCCCTGCCCCGAATTGGCCTGCGCGGTGATCTTGGCCGAGCCATCGGGCTGGGCGACGAAGCTGCCCTTGCCCTGGTCGAGGGTCAGGCCCAGCGCCGGGAATTCACCCTTGAAGTTGCTCAGCTGCGCATCGCCGCCCAGCGATGGCTGGCCACGCGTACCGCGCAGGCTGACGTGGCCTTCGATCAGGCCGGTGGGGCGCACGATGTCCGGCGAGAACAGCTCCAGCCAGTACAGCCGCGACATGTTGAGGTACAGCTCACCGTTCAACGGCGCACTGGCTTCCCAGCCGGTCTGCATCTTGGCGTCGACGAAGCCGTTGCCCTGGAAGCCCATGCCCAGGTAGCCCTTGATGCTGGCCGGGGTCATGTCCAGCTTCAGCGAGAACTGGTCATAGCGCACCAGCTCGCCACGGGTGGTATCGCCCACCGTGACCCGGCTCTCACCGAGGCGGATGCCGCCTTCCTTCGAGCGCACTTCCACGTGGCCTTCCCAGGCATTGCCGCGCGGGCGGATCTGTGCGTCCAGGCTGACCTCACCGCGCAGGTTGATGCGGCGGCCGGACTGCGGCGGCAGCCACGGCTGCACCAGCGCCAGCGGCAGCGCGTCACTGCGCACCACCAGGCCCTCGCGCGGCCAGTTCGCCTGTGCGCACAACGCGCCGCTGCTGGCGGCGGCCAGGCAGGCTTCGGACAGGGTGTAGGTGCTGCCATTGATCGCGAACGCCGCCGGTGCACGCAATGACCAGGCATCGCCCTTCACCGGTGCGATGCGCAGCGACGCCAGCTCGCCGCGCCACTGCGTGCCCTGCTGGCGCACGCTGCCCTGCAGCTCCACCGCGCCCATCTCGTTGCGGGTCTGCGCGGCCAGGCGCAGGTTGGAAACACTGCCCTGCGCATCGATGTTGAGTCGTTCCAGCAGCATGCCGGCGTTGACCTGCTGGCCCTGCACCGCCAGCGTGCCGCTTTCGCCGCGCCACGGAAGGTGGCCCTTGATGCTCACGCTCTCGGCGCCGTAGCCATCCCAGTTGAGGTTGTTGCCGACCAGGTCGGCGGTGATGTCCGGTGCGTCGCGCGGGCCCTTGACCTGCACCTGACCGCGCAGGCCGCCATCGGCGCCCGGCAGCAGATCGCTCAGCTGCAACGGTTCGAAACGCGCATCGATGTCGAGGCGGTCGCCGACCTTGCCCGACGCGGTCACCCGGCTGCTGCCCAACGCCAGCTTCAGCTCGCCCTGGCCCTGCTCACCCTGCAGCGCGAACTTGCCCTGCGCATCGAGATTGCGCTGGCGCAGGATGCCCTTCAGCGACGGCAGATCCACCGTGGCTTCCAGGGTACCGGCGGTGCCCGGCGGCGCATTGGCCGGCGGCGGCAGCTGGCGGCCCTTGGACGCCAGATTGCCGGACAGGCGGCCGTTCCAGCCCGGCACGAAATAGCCGGGATCGAAGTCCTTCAGCGTGGCCTTGGCGTCCCAGTCCAGCTGCGGCGCCCACGCCACCTGGCCCTCCACCTGCAGCTGGCCACCCGGCGTCTGCGCCTGCAGCTGGTGGATCGACGCGGCCTGGTCGTTGCCACGCACGTCGAAGCGCAGCTGCGCCTTCTGTGCATCACGTTCGACATCGGCGCGGCCGATCGCCGCCCAGGCCTTGAGCGTACCGGCCAGGCCGAAGCGTGCTTCCTTCAGCGTCACCGGCACCGGTGCGCTGCCGGCGGTGTTCGGGTCCGGCGCCGGCACGTAGGTCAGATCGTGCGCCACCACCGAGAAATTGAGCGTCTGCTGGTCTTCCTTGCTGAAATCGGCGGTGCCTTCCAGGCGTGCTTCGCCGCCCAGCCCCTTCACCACCAACGGCGACACCTTCAGCACCTGGTCCTGCAGCGAGACCACCGAAGGGGCCAGCTCCAGTTCCTGCCCACCCTGCTTCAACCTGCCGTGCAGGTTGGCGTTGCCGCCCTTGCCGCTGGCAGTGAAGTCCAGCGCCAGCGGCGCGATCGCCGAACCTGCCAGGGCGGGCGACAGCAGCGCCAGATCCAGCTCCTCGCTGCGCACGCTGGCGTTCCAGGTCGGATCGGTGCGCCCGTCGAACACCAGCATCGCGTGCAGCGGCTTCGGCGCACGCCCGGCCACGGCCACTTCCATGTGTGCCAGATCGCCGCGTGCCACCAGCCCCACCGTGGCGGCGGTACGCCCACGCGGTGCCGGCAGCACCGCCGTGACGGTTACATCGGTGTCGTAGTCCTTGGCCGGGATGTAGCGGCCCTGGGCAGTGAAGTTGCCCATGTCGCTGTCCACCACCAGCTTGCGCGCCTGGAATTCGCCGTTGGCGATCTCGATGCCACCGCGCACGCGGCTGATGTCGATCACCGGTTCGTTGGCCTGGCTGATGCGGAACCCGTCGATGGCGATGGCATCGGCCTGGATGGCCAGCGGCATCTCGATCTGCGGCAGGGAATCCGGCCACGACGGCAGCTTGAACGGCTCATCGCTCTTGGCCAGGTTCAAGGTCGCGTTGGTCAGCTCCAGCTTGTCCAGCAGCAGCTTGCGGCCCAGCAGCGGGCGCAGGTCCGGCTCCAGGTGCGCGCGCTCGGCGTGGAAATGGATGTCGTCATAGCGGAAATCGACGTTGTACAGGGTCAACGGGCCGGCCACCGGGCCTTCCACCTTGTCCCAGGTGAAGCTGGCACCCACCGGCAGGCGCGCCACCACCTGCGCCAGCAGCACGTCACGGCCGGCCACGGTCTGCAGCAGCCAGTACACCGCCAACAACGCCAGCAGCACCAGGCCGATCACACCCGCGCCGGACCACGCCCAGAAGCGCCGGCGGCGGTAGAAGCGCACGCGCGGCGGCGTGTTCGGGTTCGTGCTTGGTGCGGGCGTGCTCACAGGTCCGCTCCGATGTTCAGGTACAGCTGGAACTGCGAATCCGGGTTGTTCAGGCCGTGGGCGATATCCACACGTACCGGACCCACCGGCGATTTCCAGCGCACGCCGAAGCCGACGCCGGTATGCAGGTCGATGGTGTTGTCAAAGGCACTGCCGGTATCGACGAACACCGCCGCACCCCACGGGCCACCGTTGAAGTAGTGCTCGTACTCGGCCGAGCCGATCACCAGGTTCTTGGCACCCAGCGCGTACTTGTCCGGTGCCGGCGTGCGCGGGCCCACCTCGCGGTAGGCATAACCACGGATGCTGCGGTCGCCACCGGCGAAGTAGCGCAGGCTCGGCGGCATCGCCACCAGGTCGCTGGTCCAGGTGGTGCCGCCTTCGCCGCGCAGGATCAGGCGATTGCTTTCACCCACCGGGATGTACCAGCGCAGCACGGCATTGGCCTGCACGAAGCTGGTATCGGAGCCGGCGCCCTCGACGCCGGCACGCATCGTCGCGGTGCCGCTGATGCCCTTGCGCGGGAACATCTGGTCGTCGACGTTGACGTAGTCGGCGACCATCTGCGGGTACACCAGCGTCGAGGTGTTGTAGACCGCATCGGTGAACTCGGTGCCGGAGGCATAGCGCCAGCGCTCGCGCAGCGCGTTGATCGAGGCGATCGCGGTCCAGTGCTCGTTGATCTCGCCGCTGCGGCTGGCAATCAGCTTGAAGTTGCGTAGATCGATGTAGTCGGTCTGTTCGTCGTAGGCGCTGGCGGCGAAGGTATACCAGCCGTCCAGCCAGTTGAAGGCAGGGATGCGGTAACTGGTCACCAGGCTCTTGCGCTTCTGCGCATAGTCCAGCTGCGTGTTCATCTTGTGCCCGCGGTTGTTCAGGAACCGCCGCTCGATGCCGCCGCGCACACCCGGGCCGCTCTCGCTGCCATAGCTCAGACCGGCCGTGTAGATGGTGCGCTTGGCGCGGGTCAGCTTCACATCCACCGGCACTTCGCCGTTCTCATCGGCCTGGTCGGGCCGCGGCTGGATGTCGATCACGCTGAAGTAGTCCAGCTTGGTCAGCGACTGCCGCAGCCGGTCCAGCTTGCCCTCGTGGAAGTAGCTGCCCTGCTCCCAGTACACCAACGGGTCGAACAGCTTGTCGACGAAGTAGTCCTGCTCGAAACGCACCGGGCCCATGTTGTAACGGCGGCCGCTGTCCCAGGTCAGGTCGATGTCGGCGGCATTGTCGGCACGGGTGATCTGCACCTGGCGCTGGGTGTAGTCGGCATCGAAATAGCCGCGTTCGGCCAAGCGCCGGGTGATGGTGATCTTGCTGGCTTCGTACTGGGTATGCTCGAAGCGCTGTCCCTTGCGGGGCTTGAACGCGGCCAGGTCATCCTGCAGGTACTGGTCGTACATGGCCGGGCCGGTGATGTCGATGTGCTCGCGGCGCACGGTCACCGGGGTGCCCTTGTCGACATGGATCAGCACCCGCACATGCTCGTTCTCGCGCGGGGCTTCAACGGTGATCACCGGGTTGTAGTAGCCGAACGGCTCCAGCGCCTGGCGGGTCTGCCGCTCGGCCTGCGACAGCAGGTACTCCAGGCGCGATTCGCCCTGTTCCTTGCCGATCGTGTCGTACAGCGACAGCGATTCCTGGATGTTCTCGATGATTGCGGCGTCGTCGCCCTTGTCCAGTCCCTTGATGTCCACCTTGTCGATGGTGCCGCGCGCGTGGGCCACGGAGGTGGCGGCCAGCGACAGGACCATCAGCGGCAGGGCGTAATTCTTTGGCTGCATGCGGCACAGCATACCGACCGGAGGTGACGATGCGAAATGCATCACGCCCTTGAGGATCGGTTGTTAAGTTGCGGTCAAATTACCCGCCTGTGTGGCGATCATCGCGATCGCAGGCGAGGATGCCGGCATCCTGCGCGCTGCCGGCGATGACCCCGATGGACATCCGCCGGCGATTCGATGCGCGGGGGCAATGCCGGCCAGCGGCCGGCACGACCGATACGACGTCAGCTCGACAGATGCTCGATCGCTGCCACTTTGCCCAGGCGCTCGCCCAACAGCGTCAGCAGCGCCAGGCGGTTGCCACGCAGCGCCGGATCCTCGGCATTGACCATCACTCCGTCGAAGAAGGCGTCGACCTGCGGGCGCAGCCGGGCCAGGCGTGCCAGCACGGCCACGTAGTCCTTGTGCTGCAGGCTGGCGCCGGTGTCATCGATGGCCGCCGTGACCGCTTCGGCCAGCGCGCGCTCGGCATCTTCCTGCAGCAGCGCCGTGTCGATCTGGCCCGGGATATCACCCTCGGCCTTGCGCAGGATGTTGCGGATGCGCTTGTTGGCCGCAGCCAGCGCCTCGGCTTCCGGCAGCGCGGCGAAGGTGCCGATGGCATCCAGGCGGCGGTCGAAGTCGTACAGCGAGCCGGGCTTGAGCTCGGCCACGGCGTTGAAATGCGTGGCCGGCACGCCCTTGTCGCTGTAGTAGCCCTTCAGGCGGTCGAGGATGAAATCGTACAGCTCGCCGACATCGGCCTGCACGTTGCGCGCGACCAGGCCGGCGTTGGCCCTGGTCAGCAGCGCGCGCAGGTCCAGCTCGAAGCCGCTTTCGATGATCGTGCGGGCCAGGCCCAGCGCATTGCGGCGCAGGGCGAACGGGTCCTTGTTGCCGGTCGGCTTCAGGCCTGCGGCGAAGCCGCCGGCCAGGGTGTCCACGCGTTCGGCAATGGCCAGCACCTTGCCCAGCGCCGACAGTGCGATGTCATCGCCACCGAAACGCGGCTGGTAGGCCTCGTCGATGGCCAGCGCCACCTCGGCCGCTTCGCCACCGGCCACCGCGTAGTGGCGGCCGGCGATGCCCTGCAGTTCCGGGAACTCATTGACCATGCGCGACTGCAGATCGTTCTTGGCCAGCTCGGCGGCGCGCCGGGCCTGCGCGACGTCGGCGCCCACCTGCGGCGCGATCGCTTCGGCCAGCGCGGCCACCCGTGCCACCTTGTCGGCCACGCTGCCCAGCTTGGCCTGGTAGGTCACCGTCTTCAGGCCGTCACCCATCGACACCAGGCCCTGCTTCAGGTCCTCGTCGAAGAAGAACTTGGCATCGGCGAAGCGCGGGCGGATCACGCGCTCGTAGCCCTTGGCCACTTCGGCCACGTCCTTCGATTCGATGTTGGCGATGCCGATGAACTTCTCGGTCAGCGTGCCGCTGTCGTCCAGCACCGGGAAGAACTTCTGGTTGATTTCCATGGTCTCGATCAGCGCTTCCTGCGGCACCGCAAGGAACGCGCGCTCGAAGCTGCACAGCACCGCCGACGGCCACTCGACCAGGTTCACCACCTGCTCCAGGTTGTCCTCGGTGATGCGGGCGCTGCCACCGGCCTTGCCTGCGGCGGTCTCGACCTCGGCGACGATGCGCGCGCGGCGCTCGCTCGGGTCCACCAGCACGAAGGCGGCGCGCAGCGCTTCAACGTAGTCCTGCGGCTGCGCCAGCGACACGGCTTGGTCGTGGTGGAAGCGATGGCCACGGCTGACGCGGCCGGCCTGCAGGCCGAACAGTTCGGCCTCGACCACGTCGGCGCCGTGCAGCAGCACCAGCCAGTGCGCCGGGCGCGCGAAGCCCCAGGCGTGGTCGCCCCAGCGCATCGGCTTGGGAATCGGCATCGCCGCGATCGCCTCGCGCAGGATCTCCGGCAGCAGGCTGGCGGTGCGCGCACCCGGGCTCACCGCGCGGTGCACGAAGCGCTCACCCTTGTTGTCGGTGGTCTTTTCCAGCGCGGTCCAGTCGATCCCGGCCTTGGCCGCGAATCCCTGCAGGGCCTTGGTCGGCTGGCCGTCGGCGTCCAGCGCGATGTTCAGGTACGGGCCCAGCACTTCGCTGCGCTGTTCCGGCTGTTCCAGGCCCACGCCGGGCAGCAGCACGGCCAGCCGGCGCGGGGTCGACAGCGGGCGCGCATCGCCCAGTTCCAGCGCGACGCCGCGGCTGCGCAGGCCTTCAACAACGCCGTCGAAGAAGGCCTGGGCCAAGCCCGGCAGCGCCTTGACCGGCAGCTCCTCGGTGCCCAGTTCGATCAGCAGGGGGGAAAGTTGGCTCATCGGTTCGATCCTGTGGTGGGGGCGCAGCGCGCAACGCGTCCGGCGCCCCGGAAGTTGAGAGAGGGAGAGCGGCCGTCAGGCCTTCTTCGCGCCCGGGAAGCCCAGCTTCTCGCGCTGCTCGTAGTAAGCCTTGGCCACCGCCTGGGCCAGCGCGCGCACGCGCAGGATGTAGCGCTGGCGCTCGGTCACGCTGATCGCGCGGCGTGCGTCGAGCAGGTTGAAGGTGTGGCTGGCCTTCATCACCTGTTCGTAGGCCGGCAGCGGCAGGTTCACTTCCACCAGCTTCTGCGCCTCACGCTCGCAGGCATCGAAACGATGGAACAGCTCTTCCACGTCGGCGTATTCGAAATTGTAGGTGCTCTGCTCCACCTCGTTCTGGTGGTAGACGTCGCCGTAGGTCACCGGCTGGCCGTCCGGGCCATAGGTCCAGACCAGGTCGTAGACGTTGTCGCAGTTCTGCAGGTACATGCACAGGCGTTCGAGACCGTAGGTGATCTCGCCCAGCACCGGGCGGCACTCCAGGCCGCCGGCCTGCTGGAAGTAGGTGAACTGGGTCACTTCCATGCCGTTGAGCCAGACTTCCCAGCCCAGGCCCCAGGCGCCCAGCGTCGGCGATTCCCAGTTGTCCTCGACAAAGCGCAGGTCGTGCACCAGCGGGTCGATGCCCAGGGCCTTCAGCGAATCCAGGTACAGCTGCTGGATGTTGTCCGGCGCCGGCTTCATCGCCACCTGGTACTGGTAGTAGCGCTGCAGGCGGTTCGGGTTCTCGCCATAGCGGCCGTCGGTGGGGCGCCGCGACGGCTGCACGTACGCCGCGTTCCAGCCTTCCGGACCGATCGCACGCAGGAAGGTGGCCGGGTGGAAGGTACCGGCGCCCACCTCCAGGTCAAGCGGCTGGATGAGCACGCAGCCCTGCTGGGCCCAGAACTGGTTCAGGGTCTGGATCAGGCCCTGGAAGGTGATCGGAACGGTCGGGGTCGCGGACATTCGGACGATTCTTGGCCGGCAAGGGGGTGCGCTAGTATAACGGCCGACCTGCGGGGCATTCCGTACCCGGGAGGAGCAGGCAGATGGAACATCGGCTGCCGGTGGGCACGCCCGGCGAAGCTGGCGGCGTACCGCTGCCGTGGGGACGCCTGCAGTTCGAGCAGGTGGCCGCGGCCCTGATCGCCGACGGCCTGGTGGCCGAACAGGAACACGAGCGCATGCGGTTTTCCGCGCAGGGCGCGCGCAACGCCAGTGAAGTGCACCCGCTGGTACTACTGTCCAACCTCAAGCTGGCCGCCCGCGACGGCGGCGAGTTGACCCTGGAGCGCCTCACCGAATGGCTGGCCCGGCGCACCGACAGCCGCTACCTGCGCATCGACCCGACCCGGGTCGACGTGGCCACGGTCACCGCGCTGGTGTCCCACGCCTATGCCCGCCGCCATCGCTTCCTGCCGCTGGCGGTGGATGCCGAGCGCGTGCTGGTGGCCACCAGTGAGCCGCTGGTGCAGGAATGGCGCCGTGACCTGCAGCATCTCACCCGCCGCCGGGTCGAGCTGGCGGTGGTCAATCCGTTGGACCTGCACCGCTACACCATGGAGTTCTATGGGGTGACCCGCTCGGTGCGGGGCGCGCGCGGCGACGTGCGCGGCGAGGTCAACACCACCCTGCCCAGCTTTGAGCAGCTGGTCGAGCTGGGCCGCACCGGCGACGTCAACGCCGACGACCAGCACATCGTGCACATCGTCGACTGGCTGCTCCAGTACGCCTACGAGCAGCGCGCCTCGGACATCCACCTGGAGCCGCGCCGCGAAATGGGGCGCATGCGCTTCCGCATCGACGGCGTGCTGCACAAGGTGTTCGAGGTACCCCCGGCGGTGATGACCGCCGTGGTCAGCCGCATCAAGGTGCTCGGCCGCATGGACCTGGCCGAGCGCCGGCGCCCGCAGGACGGCCGCATCAAGACCCGCTCGCCGGGCGGCCGCGAGGTCGAAATGCGCCTGTCGACCATGCCCACCGCCTTCGGCGAGAAGTGCGTGATGCGCATCTTCGACCCGGACGCCGCCTTCAAGAGCATCGACCAGCTCGGCTTCAGCCCGCAGGAAGCCGCCGGCTGGAACGCGCTGGTCGAGCGCCCGCACGGCATCGTGCTGGTCACCGGCCCAACCGGCTCGGGCAAGACCACCACCCTGTATTCCACGCTGAAGCGACTGGCCACCCCGGACGTGAACGTGTGCACGGTGGAAGACCCGATCGAGATGATCGCGCCCGAGTTCAACCAGATGCAGGTGCAGACCAACATCGACCTGGACTTCGCCAGCGGCGTGCGCACCCTGCTGCGGCAGGATCCGGACATCATCATGATCGGCGAGATCCGCGACCTGGAAACCGCGCAGATGGCGGTACAGGCCTCGCTGACCGGGCACCTGGTGCTGTCCACCCTGCATACCAACGATGCCCCCTCCGCGGTCACCCGCCTGCTCGACCTGGGCGTGCCGCACTACCTGCTGGCCAGCACCCTCAACGGCATCCTCGCCCAGCGCCTGGTACGTACGCTGTGCCCGCACTGCAAGCAGCCGCACAGCCTTGGCGCGGCCGATTGGGCGGTCCTGGCTGATAGCCAGGAGGCATATCCAGATGACGCCACACCCTGTCGACCGGTCGGTTGCCTGGAGTGCCGACGCACCGGATTTCTCGGCCGTATCGGCCTGTATGAGCTGCTGCCATTGGGCTCGCGGCTGCGCGGGCAGATCCGTGCGGACATGGATCTGGCCGGTTTCAGCCGCGCCGCGCGGGCTGAAGGGCTGCGAACGCTGCGCCAGGCCGGGCTTGAAAAGGTGGCGCAGGGGCTGACTACAATCGAGGAAGTCCTGTCAGTGCTGCCCCCCCCGGATGAACCCAGCTCCCTTCCTGATCGTTGAAACCGGCCGCCCGGTGCCGTCGCTGCGCCGCTACGGGCGCTTCCCGCACTGGATCCGCGTGGCCGCCGGGCTGGAAGAACACGAGACCGTGGTGGTCGATGTTGAACATGGCGACGCATTGCCCGACCCGCGCGCCTTCGCCGGCGTGCTGGTGACCGGCTCGGCGGCGTTCGTCACCGACCACGCCGAGTGGAGCGAACGCAGCGCCGCATGGCTGCGCCAGGCTGCCCATGACGACCGCCCGTTGTTTGGCATCTGCTACGGCCATCAGCTGCTGGCGCACGCGCTGGGCGGCGAAGTGGCCTACAACCCGGCCGGCCGCGAGTCCGGCACCATCGAGCTGGAACTGCAGCCGCAGGCCGCACAGGACCCGCTGTTCCAGGGCCTGCCGCAGCATTTCGCCGCCCATGCCACTCATCTGCAGACCGTGCTGCGCGCGCCCGACGGGGCCGAGGTGCTGGCCCGTTCGCCGCTGGACGGCTGCCACGCCTTCCGCTGGGGGCGCCAGGCCTGGGGCGTGCAGTTCCATCCGGAGTTCGCCACCCACCACATGCGCGGCTATGTGCGCGCCCGCGCCGACTGCATCGGCCGCCACGGCGGCTGTGCCCGCAGCATCGAGCGCGCGGTCAGCGCCGCACCGCTGGCGCGCCAGCTGCTGCGCCGCTTCGTCCGCCAGGCGCGGCTGTCTTCAGCCCAGCCGGCGGCAAAACAGGGATAATCGGCGCCACGGGCAGCCGCCCGGCTCCCTCCTGTCCTTCCCGGATGTCCATGAAAGAGATTCGCAAGCTGCCGGCTTCGGCGGGCGCCCAGTGGTTGCTGGATACGTTCTCGCTGTACCGGCGTGCGCCGCTGCAGCTGGCCCGGATCGGCCTGACCTGGCTGCTGGTGAGCTGGGTGGTCACCCTGCTGTCGACGCTGATTCCCGGTGCCGCTGGCCTGGCCGTGCAGCTGATGACGCTGGCCATCTCGCCGATCATGTTCGGCGGCATGCTGTACGCCGTGGGCGAGATCGACGAAGGCCGCCCGGGCCTGGCCTCGCACCTGCTGCAGCCGATCCGCGACCACCGCGTCAGCCACCTGCTGGTGCCGCTGGCGATCCAGGTGCTGGCGGTGCTGCTGCTGGGCGCGCTGCTGTTCCTGATGATCGGCCGCGAGGGCTTCACCGCCTTCAGCGAGGTCATGACCAAGATGGAAGAGATCAGCCGCAGCGGCCAGCAGATCAGTCCGGACGATGCGGCTGCGCTGGTCGCCAACCTGCCGGCCAAGCGCATTGCGCTGTGGATGCTGCTGGTGTTCCTGAGCGCGGTGGCGCTGTCGCTGGCGATGTTCACCCAGCCGGCACTGGTGGTGTTCGACAAGCAGAGCGGCATGCACGCGCTGCGTCTGAGCCTGCAGGGCTGCATCGAGAACATCGGCGCGATGATCGTGTTTGCCGTGCTCGGCCTGATCGCCGCGTTCTGCATGTACATCCTGTTCGTGATCGTGATCCAGATCGCGATGCTGATCGGTGGCCCGCTGGCGGCGGCCTTCATCGCCCAGCTGGTGCTGACCACGGTGTTGATGCCGCTCTACGTCGGCGCGGTCTATGCCGCGTGGAAGCAGATGTTCGTACATCGCGGCAGCCGCGCGGCCCCGCCGATCCCGACCACGCCGACCTCCAGCGACATCTTCCACGCCTGACCGGTCCCACCGGTAGCGCCGGGCCATGCCCGGCGGTGGCATCACATCAAACCCCGCACGCCGGGCATGGCCCGGCGCTACCGCATCACGCGGCGGGTTTCTTCACTGCCGAGGACGGCACCAGCCAGCGTGCGGCGTGGATGCCCAGCTCGTACAGCAGGCACATCGGGATCGCCAGCATCAGCTGCGACACCACGTCCGGCGGGGTCAGCACCGCCGCCAGCACGAAGATGCCGACGATCGCGTAGCCGCGTCCTTCCTTGAACTGCTGCGGCGTCACCCAGCCCAGCAGCACCAGGATCACCATCGCCACCGGCAGTTCGAAACTGCCGCCGAAGGCGAAGAAGATCGCCAGCACGAAGTCCAGATAGGCATTCGCATCCGGAGTGATCGCGATCACGTCCGGGCTGAAGGTGGTCAGGAAGTGGAACACCGCCGGCAGCACCAGGAAGTAGGCGAACGCACAGCCGGTGTAGAACAGCAGCACCGATGACACCAGCAGCGGCACCGCCAGGCGCTTCTCGCGCGCGTACAGGCCAGGCGCAACGAACGCCCACAGCTGGTACAGCAGCCACGGCACCGCCACGAACAAAGCCACGAAGAAGGTCAGTTTCAACGGTGCGAAGAAGGCGCCGGCCGGATTGGTGGCGATCATCGTCTGCCCGTTGGGCAGCTGCGAAACCAACGGCTCGGCCAGTGCGTTGTACAGCCGCTGGGTAAACGGCAGCAGCCCCAGCAGCACCACGCCCAGGCCCAGCAGCGCTCGCACCAGGCGCCCGCGCAGTTCCACCAGATGTTCGACCAGCGAGCTTTCGCCGAAGTCCTGTTCGCTCATGGATGGCGCTCCGTGCTCTGCGGCTGCGGCGTCGCACTGGTGTCGACGGCCGTGTCAGCCGCGGTTGGAACCGCAGCGCCCTCCTGTGCCGCAGCGTCGGCCGCAACAGGTTCGCTCAGGTGCGGCGGAACATCGGCCGGTGCCGGCGCGCGCACTTCCTGCGCCAAGGCGTCGCCTTCGTGCTGCGCCTGCTGGGCTTCGCGACGGATCGCCTCACCGCTGGCGCGCAGCTGGTTCTCGGTGTCCTGCATGCCCTGGCGCACGTCCTGCATCTGCCGCTTGATTTCCTCGGCCTGCAGCTCGCGCTCCAGTTCCTGTTTCACCGAATCCCATTGCGTACGGGCACGGCGCACCCACAGGCCGGCGAAGCGGGCCGCCTTGGGCAGGCGCTCAGGACCGAGCACCACCAGGGCCACCACCGCAATCACCAGCAGTTCGCTGAAGCCGATATCGAACACGGCGATCGCTCCGGATCAGCGAGCGTTGCGGTCGTGCTCGTCCTGCGCGGTGCGCGAGGCATCCTGGCTGCGCGACTCATCGCCCAGCTGCGCGTTCGGCTTGTCCTCGTCGCGCATGCCCTTCTTGAATTCCTTGACCGCCGAGCCGAGGTCCTTGGCGCCGCTGGTCAGGCGCTTGGTGCCGAACACCAGCAGAACGATCGCCAGCACGACCAACCAATGCCAGATGCTGAAACTGCCCATAAAGACGCTCGTTACGTTAGTGATCAGGCTGTCGAGCATAGCGCACCGGCTGTTAACCGGCGCGCGTGACAAAAGTCAGTTTCCGCCCAGCGTTTCCGTGCGGATTTCGCCGTCGTTGACCGGCTGGAAGCCCTGCTGCGGCGGCGGCGGGTTCTGTGGCACGTTCTGCAACGGCGCGGTGGTGGCCTCGGCCGGGGCCGCAGGAGCTGCCTGAACAGGCGCCGGCGCCACGGCCGGGGCCGGGGCGCGCGGTGCGTTGCCGCCGTTGCCGGCGCGGTTGTTGCGCGCGGCGTAGGTGGCTTCTTCCAGACGGTCGCGGAAGGCGACCACATCCATCGACGGCGCACCGGCGGCGCGGCCCTCGAAGATCATCCGCGGCGTGGTGTTGCTGCCGTAGGCGTCCAGATTGGCGGCATCATCGATCTGCAGCACCGCACCGTCCAATGCAACACCGGCAAACAGGCCACGGGCACGCGACCACGACCAGATCTCGGCCTTCAGCTGGCCGTCGGTGGCAGCAGCGGCATTGCGGCCGACCGGACCGGCCGCAACGCCGGCGTCGGCGCCCAGCGTGAACTTGCCGTTGACCAGATTGTCCAGGCTGCGGTCATTGCGGAACACCAGCACCACGTCCGAGGACTGCACGCCGGCCTGGAAGCCGATGCTGCCGCCGGTCAGCTTCACGAACACCGGGCTGGACCAGGCGCCATTGGGCATGCGCACCGACATCAGGCCATGGCCGCGGCGTCCGCCGATGACCAGGCCGGCCTTGATCGTGTCGGGAATGACGATGACCGCGCGGCCTTCGTCGAGCAATTTGTCCGGAATGCCCTGTTCAGGGATTTCCTGGATTTCGGCCAGCACGCGCACCGCGTTGCGGGCGCGCTGGTCTTCCTGCGGTCCGGCCATGGCCTGGCTGGACAGCAGGCTGGCGGCGATCAGCAGGGCTTGGATCGGGCGACGCATGGCAGGCTCCAGAAGTCAGTCCATAGGAAGATATAGCAAGTGACTGAAATTAGTAGTGTTGTCATGAATCTCCAATGAGCGTTCCCTGCTCACATTGATGCGCACTATGCCTGCAATCCGAACCCTGCATCCCGGCGCGGCGCCGGATCGGTGACAATGACGCCCATGCTCGACGCACCCGATACCGCAGTGCTGGCGGTCAACCTAGGCACGCCCGAGACGCCGACGGCCCCCGCCGTACGCCGTTACCTGGCTGAATTCCTGTCCGACCCCCGCGTGGTCTCGATCCCGGCGCTGCTGTGGCAGCCGTTGCTGCGCGGCTTGATCCTGCCGCTGCGCAGCGGCCGTTCCGCGGCCAAGTACGCCCAGGTCTGGCTGCCCGAGGGTTCTCCGTTGATGGTGCATACGCGTCAGCTGGCGCAGGCCATGCAGCGCCTGCTGCCGGCGCTGACGGTGCGCCACGCCATGCGCTATGGCGAACCCGCGCTGACCGGCGAACTTGACCGCCTGGCGGCCGATGGCGCGCGCCGCATCGTGGTGCTGCCGCTGTACCCGCAGTACTCGACCACCACCACAGCCTCGGTGCAGGACAAGGTGGATGCCTGGCAACGCAGCAACCCTGCGGTGGCCGTCAGTCTGGTGCGCGACTACGCCGTCGACCCGGGCTGGGTCGAGGCGGTGGCCGAATCGATCCGCCGCTACTGGGAACAGCATGGCCGCGGCCAGACACTGATGTTCTCCTTCCATGGCATTCCGCAGCGCGTGGCTGACGCAGGCGATCCGTATCCGCAACGCTGCGAAGCCAGCGCGCAGGCCATCGCCCAAGCACTGGGCCTGAGCAGCGACCAGTGGCAGATGGGCTACCAGTCGCGCTTCGGCCGCGAACGCTGGTTGCAGCCGTACGCCGAGCCGAGCCTGTGGGCGCTGGCCGAGTCCGGGGTGAAGCAGATCGATGTGGTCTGCCCAGGCTTTGCCACCGATTGCCTGGAAACGCTGGAAGAAGTGGCGCTGGGCTTCACCGAGACACTGGCCGAGCGTGGCGCGACGATGCGCTACATCCCGTGCCTCAACGCCGATGCGGAGCACGCACGCGCCCTGGCACAGCTGGCCGTGGCCGCGCTGGCATGAGTCTGCAACCGTTTGAACTGGAGGTCGCTGGCGCGCGCGTTGCTGGCCTGCGCCATGACGGTGACGGTCCGCGCGTGCTGGCCCTGCATGGTTGGCTCGACAACGCCGCCAGCTTCGTGCCGCTGGCCCCGCACCTGTCATCGCTGCAGCTGGTGGCGATCGACCTGCCCGGGCATGGCCACAGCGCGCACCTGCCGGCGGGCGCCAGCTACACCACCGCCGCCGCGATCTGCCACGTGCTCGATGTGGCCGATGCGCTGGGCTGGGACCGCTTCAGCCTGCTTGGTCATTCGATGGGTGCCGGCATCGCCAGCCTCACCGCCTCGGTCAGCGATCGCGTGGAACGGTTGGTGGCGATCGAGGCACTGGGTGGCCTGCGTGGCCCCGAGGAAGACACCGCCCATCGCCTGCGCGAGCATGTGAATGCCACGCGTGGGCTGGCGCGCAAGCAGCTACGCGTGTTTCCCGATCTGGCCGCACCGATCCGTGCGCGGATGATGGCCAACCAGCTCAGCGAGCCCTGTGCACGCCTGCTGGTCGAACGCGGTGTGGAACCGGTCAAGGGCGGCTATCGCTGGTGCAGCGACCCGCGCCTGATGCTGCCCACCGCGATCCGGCTCAGCGAAGGCCAGATCGACAACCTGCTGCAGGCCATCGCCTGCCCGACGCAGGTCATCTACGCCACGCCGGCACAGTCCTACTACCCCGAGCCGATGCGCAGCGACCGCCTGCGCCACCTGCGTGATGGACGGCTGGCGCTGTTCGCCGGCAACCATCACCTGCACATGGAAACACCAGCGCAGATCGCCGAGGTGATCCTGCGCTTCCTCGCTGTCGACAACGCCGGCTGAGTCGCAGCGTCCGCGCACTTCACTCTGCGCGTTTGCGGCCGATACCTCAGTTGCGGGCCCCTGCGCCCGCGGCACGCAGGTCCGGTCGGGCCTGCGGCGTGTGTCAGGTTCTGCAAGGAAGTCCGCATGCCCGCTCTGCTGCACCGTCACCCACAGGATGTGGCCACGGTGTCCCGTCTCCGCGTCGCTGTCCGCGCCGCATTCCCTGAATTCCCGGTCCATGTCCTGCACGCGCATATCTGCGTGCGCTGCGGCGTGATCGTTGTCGTCTGCTGATCCAGGAGTCGCCGATGTCCATTGCATCCTCCCGCCCCCCCGATACCACCCGCCTGCCGCACCTGCTGCAGCTCGCCCGCCGCGGTGACCGTCATCTGCTGATCGGCAGCGCAGCGCTGGCTGCCGCAGGTCTGTGGCTGGCCCTGCGCGGCAACCACCTGCTGGAGGCTTCGCTGGCAGCGGCCGCCGTGTTGCCGGCGGCGTGGCTGGCCGGCCCCCTGGCCGGCAGTCCCATCGCCCGCAATGGTCTGGCGCTGCTGCTCGCAGCGCAGCTGGCTGTGGTGGGCATGATCGTCGCCTTGTCGCCCGCATTGCCGATCGCATTGCTGCTCGGGGTTCTGCTCGGCCACCGCGACCGTCTGCCGGTATGGCTGGCAGGCGCTGTCGGCACGCTGTCCCTGCTGGTTCCGCTGCTGCACGGGGCAGCGCCAGGCCCGGCGCTGCTGCAGGCCGGCGTGCTCGCCGGGCTGACCGTGCTGCTCGGTCAGGTCGCCCAGCGTTTGCGCCAGCAGACCGAGGCACTGGGCCACGGTCCGCGGCGATTGGCCGCGCTGGCGCGCGACATCGCCACCGGCGCAGACCTGGCCGTCCATGCCAACACCACGGCCTACGCACCCGGCTCGCTGGCCCACGCGCTTGCCGATACCGCGCGGCACGTGCAGGCGCAGCGCAGTCGCGAGGCCGCCGCCAATGCCGAGAACGCACAGATCCGCCAGGCCTTGGATGTCTCGCGCACGGCGATGATGATCGCCGACAACGACCACGTGATCCGCTATGTGAACCGCTCGGTGGTGGCCCTGCTGCGCAACCAGCAGGCAACGCTGCGCCAGGCCTTCCCCGATTTCGATGCGGAGCGCCTGGTCGGCAGCAGCATCCACCGCTTCCACGCCAATCCCGAGCGTATTCGCGCCATCCTCAATGGACTGCAGGTCACCCACAACGGCAAGGTACAGATCGGCCCGGTGCACTTCGCCCAGGTGGTTACTCCGGTATTCGACGCACAGGGCCTGCGCCTGGGCTTTGCGGTGGAGTGGCATGACCGTACCCATGAACTGGCACTGGAGAACGCGGTGGCCGGCATCGTCGCCGCTGCCGCTGCGGGGGACCTCGACCAGCGCCTGCAGGCACGCGAGGGCGCCAGCTTCCTCGATGGCCTGACCGGCGGCATCAACCAGCTGCTGGACACGCTCGGCAGCACCGTTGATGAGGTAAGGCAGATGCTTTCTGCGCTGGCCAGTGGTGATCTCGACCGGCGCATGCACGGCGAACATCACGGCGCGTTCGCCGCGATCCAGCGCGACGCCAACGCCACCGCTGGCCAGCTCTCTCGCATGGTGGGCCACATCCAGCAGTGCGCCGCCTCGATCAGCACGGCCGCCAGTGAGATCGCTGCCGGCAATGGCGCGCTGTCCGAACGCAGCGAGCGCCAGGCGGCGCATCTGCAGGAGACTGCAGCATCGATGGAGGAGCTCACCTCCACCGTCCGCCAGAACGCCGCCCATGCCCGCCAGGCCAGTGAGCTGGCCGCGTCCACACAGAGTGCCGCCGGCGACGGCAACGCCGTGATGCAACAGGTGGTCGACACGATGCAGGCCATTGAAGGCGCGTCGAAGCGGATCGGTGACATCACCGGCGTGATCGACGGCATTGCCTTCCAGACCAACATCCTGGCGCTGAATGCCGCAGTTGAAGCGGCGCGCGCCGGCGAGCAGGGTCGTGGCTTCGCCGTGGTTGCCAGTGAGGTTCGCGTGCTCGCACAGCGTTCGGCCGCCGCTGCACAGGAGATCAAGGCGCTGATCGACGAAGCCGGTCGCCAGGTCGGTGAGGGCGCCCAGCTGGTCGCCGATGCCGGCCAGCGCATGCAGGGCATCGTCGGTGGTGTGGAGAACGTCAGTCACCTGATGCGCGAGATCTCCGCCGCCTCGCAGGAACAGTCGATCGGCATCGAGCAGATCAACCAGACCGTGGTGCAGATGGACCAGGCCACGCAACAGAACGCAGCACTGGTGGAGGAAGCCACCGCCGCGGCACGCGAACTGCAATCGCAGGCCGGGACGCTGACCGAAGCGGTCTCGGTTTTCCGCCAGCAGGAAATGCAGGGGATCGCACGCGTTGCCTGATCCCCGGGGGTAACGCAATCTGATGAAAACGGCGCCCGCAGGGCGCCGTTTTTCCATGTGTTCTGCGTGATGGATCACGGCAAGGGCACGCCCGGTGGTCTCGATCCATCGGGCCGGTAGTGCCGGCCGCCGGCCGGCAACCACGGCGCGCGTGTTGCGCAGGCCCGCACCACGCATCCGCGCATGGCGTGGATCTACCGAGCGCGATCACCGCAACCGCCTCACGGGTAGTGCCGGCCGCTGGCCGGCAACCACGATCTTTCCTGCGCACAAAGA